>CAIYWM010000148.1 GCA_903929895.1 uncultured Alphaproteobacteria bacterium | reverse complement strand
TCCACCACCCGCCGTCATCGAGATGGCGACGAAGATGCCGGTGACGATCACGCCGAGCAGCATCGCACCGACTGCCGCGAAGGCATCGGCGCGCCCGGCGATCGCCGAGATTACGAAGAACAGCACGATCGGCGACAGCACCGGCAGCAGCGACGGGATCATCATCTCCTTGATCGCCGACTTGGTGAGCATGTCGACGGCGCGGCCGTAATCCGGCCGATCCGTGCCCGCCATGATGCCGGGCTTCTCCTTGAACTGCCGACGGACTTCCTCGACCACCGCCTGCGCGGCACGGCCGACGGCCAGCATCGACATGCCGCCGAACAGGTAAGGCAGCAGGCCACCGACCAGCAGGCCGACCACGACGTACGGGTTCTTGAGCGAGAAATCGACAGCCTTAACGCCCAGCTTGCCCGCGGCGATGAAGTAGTCGAGGTCCGAGGTGTAGGCTGCGAACAGCACCAGTGCGCCGAGGCCGGCCGAGGCGATGGCGTAGCCCTTGGTGACGGCCTTGGTGGTGTTGCCGACCGCGTCGAGCGCATCGGTGTTCTTGCGCACTTCCTTCGGCAGGCCCGCCATTTCGGCAATGCCGCCAGCGTTGTCCGTGACCGGGCCGTAGGCATCGAGGGCAACGATCATGCCCGCGAGCGCCAGCATGGCGGTCGTAGCGATGGCGATACCGAAGAGACCGGCCAGGATGTAGCAGGTCACGATGCCGGCGCAGATCAGCAGCGCCGGGCCGGCCGTGGCTTCCATCGACATCGCCAGACCAGCGATGACGTTGGTGCCGTGGCCCGTGACCGAGGCCTGCGCCACGGCCTTCACAGGGCGATAGTCGGTACCCGTGGAGTACTCGGTGACCCAGACGATCAGGCCGGTGATGGCAAGACCGACCAGCGAGCACCAGAACAGCGACATGCCGGTGAACGAGCGATCGCCAACCGTCAGGACCGTGCTCATGCCGACCAGCCGGTCGGTGGCGAAGTAGATGGCCGGGATCGACAGCACGGCGGCCACGATCACGCCCTTGTACATCGCCCACATGATGTTGCCGTCCGAGCCCAGGCGGACGAAGTAGGTGCCGATGATCGAGGTGATGATGCAGGCGCCGCCGATGACCAGCGGATAGGCCATCAGTTTGCCGACGAGGACCGGATCGGCCGCGAAGAAGATCGAGGCCAGGACCATCGTGGCGACGGTCGTCACCGCGTAGGTCTCGAACAGGTCGGCGGCCATGCCGGCGCAGTCGCCGACATTGTCGCCCACGTTGTCGGCGATGGTCGCCGGGTTACGGGGGTCATCCTCCGGGATACCCGCTTCGACCTTGCCGACCATGTCGCCGCCGACATCGGCGCCCTTGGTGAAGATGCCGCCGCCGAGGCGGGCGAAGATCGAGATCAGCGACGCACCGAAGCCGAGCGCGACGAGCGCATCGATCATGGTGCGGCTGCCGCCGGGGATACCCATGTTGAGCAGGACCGCGTAGTAGCCGCCGACGCCGATCAGGGCGAGGCCGGCCACGAGCAT
>CAIYWM010000147.1 GCA_903929895.1 uncultured Alphaproteobacteria bacterium | reverse complement strand
GGCAAAGGCCTCTAACGGGCTGTTGCAGCAGGCTTTTTTGCAGGTACCGGCGAGCAACATCGCCCCGCCCGCGGTCCCAGGATACCTGCATCAGGGGCTGCGACTCTCAATTCGTTTGATTCGTTTATTTCACTTATTTCGTTTATCTGCCCAGGACCGGCATGTTCGACGGCCTGCCAGGCCGGCCCTTCACCGGCGGTCGTGGATCAGGCGATCTGGCGGGCCGAAGGCACGATCCAGGCGAAGCGGTCCGACAGGGCCGCAAGAGTGATCCGGTTGATCACCTCCGCCGCGATCGTGTCTCCCCCCGTGGCATCGGGCAGATCGCGCGTCGCCACCGTATCGGCGGCGATGGTGCTCATGAAACCCTGATCCGTGGCCGCGCGCACGGTCGCCGAAACGCACATATGGGTCATGAAGCCGCCGACGATCAGGTTCTTGCGGCCGATGGCGGCGAGCAGCGATCCGAGGTCGGTGCCTGCGAAGGAATTCGGCATGCCCTTGTCGATGACCGTCTCGCCGTCGCGCGGTGTCAGTTCCTTGACGATCTCGTAGCCCGTTGCGCTGGGGTTGAAGGCCTTGCCCTTGGACTGGTGGCGCACATGGACGACCGGAGCTCCCGCCGTGCGGGCCTTCTCGAGCAGGACGGCCAGCGCATCGACCGCCGGCTGCACGCCGGTCAGCGGCAGCAATCCGTCCGTGTATTCCCTCTGCGCATCGATGATCAGCAGTATCCCGTCGGCCATGGTGGCCGGCGTCGGTTGCGCGCCGGCCATCTGCAGCATGGTCATTGCCATGTTCATTCCTTCGACTGTGTCTCGGTTGTGTAAGTCTCGGCGCCATCAACGCCCATGACGGCCCAATTTGCAACATCTTCGAGAGGGGGTCTCAATACCCCTCAAAGCAGGTAGAATCGGCGGATCATCGGCAAACATTCCGCTTAACCGTTAGGGAGACCCATGAGAGCGATCATCATCGGCGGCGGCATCATGGGCCTGGTAACGGCCTGGGGATTGGCGCGACAGGGCCACGAGGTCGAGATTTTCGAGCAGGGCCCGATTCCCAATCCACTGGCCTCGTCGATGGACGAGCACAGGTTGATCCGCCATCCCTACGGCCGCCATGTCGGCTACGCCCGGATGATCGACGATGCCTATGCGGCCTGGGAGCTGCTGTGGGCCGACCTCGGCGAGACCCTGTACGAACCGACCGGCACCCTGGCCTTGACCGGCAACGGTGCGGACTGGGCGGAACAGTCGGCCGCCGCCCTCGCCTCGATCGGCAAGCCGATGACCGAACTTTCGATGTCGGACCTGCCGCGACGCTTTCCCCTGCTGGATACCAAGGGTCTCGAGCGTGCCTTCTGGATCGACACCGGCGGCGTGCTGCTGGCGCAGGACATCGTGGCAGCGCTCGTACGTCACCTCGGCGCGCAAGCCAAGGTACGATTGCACGCCAACACACCCGTGCGCGCCGTGGATCTCGAGCATGGCCGCATCGTCACGGAAGCCGGCGCGACCCATGATGGCGACATCGTCGTGGTGGCAGCCGGCGCCTGGGCCCCGCGCCTGCTGCCGGCACTCGGCGCCCGCGTCGTGCCCTCGCGCCAGGTCGTGATCTATTTCGACCTGCCGGAAGACCAGCGCGCGGCCTGGGCGAGAGGACCGATGATCATCGAGAAGACCGGCGACGTCGGTCTCTATCTCGTGCCGCCCGTCCGCGGTCGCGGCATGAAGGTAGGCGACCATGAATTCAGCCGCAGCGGCGACCCCACGGCGACGCGCGACGCGCGGGACAGCGAGATGCGCGCCCTGCTCGATCGCTGTGGCAGCCTGCTCCGCGGGTTCGACCGCTGGCAGGTGCGGAACCTCAAGGTCTGCTTCTACAGCGTCACCGACGACGAGCGTTTCGTCGTGGAGAAGCAGGGCGCGAAAGGATGGGCGATGTCGCCCTGCTCGGGCCACGGCTTCAAGTTCGGCGCCCTGATGGGATTCGAACTGGCACGGACCATCGACGAGGGTCGCGACTCCACGGCGCATGCACGCTGGGCCGCCGGTCTGGTCGGCGATGGGTCGACCTGACAAAATGCCGTGAAGCTGGGAGAGAAACCGACATGGCATCCGCCAAACGCCGCCGCACATCAAAAGCCGCACCGAAAAAGGAAACCGGGCTGCGCCAGGGTCTCGCGACCTATGGCGATGCCGGCTTCTCGTTGTTCCTGCGCAAGGCCTTCATCAAGGCCGGTGGCTATTCCGACGACGCGCTCGACCGGCCGATCGTGGGCATCACCAACACCTTTTCCGACTACAATCCCTGCCACGGCAACGTCCCCGACCTGATCGAG
>CAIYWM010000146.1 GCA_903929895.1 uncultured Alphaproteobacteria bacterium | reverse complement strand
GCCAGCGTCTGGGCGCCAGCGTCTGGGTGTCAGTATCTGAAGGTGAGGTTGATCGAGCCGAACTGGGTGATGCGATCGCGCTCGAAGAACTCCGGCGTGCGCAGGATCTGGGTATAGGAAATCCGCGTGCCGCCCCAAAGCACGGCCAGTCCCGCCTGGACCTCGCCAACGAAGGGCCGGCGAGACACGCGCTGACTGAAGCCGTCGGTGTTGCCGTCCAGGAAGATGTTGCGCGCCACCGCCTGCCCGTCGACGCCCGCGAACAGATACCAGCCGAAGCTTCCGTCGCCGATAAAGGCGTCCGATCCAGGCAAGGCCGGCCGGGCCCGCGTCGGCCCGAAGTCTTCCCGCAGGTTCTTGCCGATGCGCGCCGTGCCCCCGACGCTGCCATAGGTCGCGACGTTGCCGACCGCTACCGCCGCGCGCGGGATGAAGTCCACCTCGAGCTTGGGATTGTCGATCAGGACGGCGCGACCGGTGCGCCAGCGCCGCTCGAAGGAGAGGCCGACCGTGGGTTCGTTGTGGAGCTGGTTGCCCCAACCATATGCAGGCGATACGCCGATCAGTTTATGGAAGTTGTTCTGCACGAACTCGCCGCCCGCGGCCGGGCCGATGACGCCGAGATCGAGCTGCAGCGTATCGAGGCGCATCGGCTCGTCGATGCCGGTCCTGGGATCGTGGCGCTTGTAGGTGTACTGCAGCGCAAAGCTCGCATAGAGCCAGGCCGCGTAGGGCCGGTCATTGTAGATCGGATTCGTCACATAGGTGTTCTCGGGCGTGTAGATGTTCTGTCCGGCGGAGATGGCGACGCGCCGGATCACCGAATCGGCTGCAGCTTCGCCCAGGAAGGTCGGAATGGTGGTCAACGCCACGATCCCACGGGGCATCTCCGTGATGGCCGGCGACAGCCAGCCGATCCGGACGCCGTTGGTATAGTCCCGGTCCGACCGGCCGAACCGGTTGAACACGTCGTTTTCCACTTGGAACGTGTAAATACTGCGCTGCTCGTCCTCGGTCGCCGAGGGGCGCGGCGCGGGCTTCTCGCTGTCGGAGGACTGGGCGCCGGCCGGAGCGGTGGCGGCAAGAAGAACGGCCATCGCCAGAGCGACGGTCATGGCGAAGGGGTGATGCATTCCCGCAGGAACGCAGCGCCCGTCGGCAGGTTGCGGTCAGCGAACGTTCACGGGGGCTGCGCGGTCCCATAGATCGGCACGCCACCACACCGCGATCACCAGGGTGAAGACGATGCCCAGCACGCTGTAGAGGGTCCCTGTGGTCGCAAAGCCGCCCCACTCGACCAGCGGGCCCGACAGCAGCAGCCCGAGGGGCATGCCGTAGACCGCGAGCATCCGCACCCCCATGACGCAGCCTCGCAACGCCGGATTGGTGACCCGCAGCAGGATCACCGACATCGGGATCATGCAGAAGCTCTGGAACAGCCCCGCCCCGAACAGGACGATCTCCCCCAGCAGCGGCGTCGTGAGCCACGAGAAGACCAGGTTGAGCGACAGCCAGACGAGCGTGCAGGCGATCATGGTGCGCGCCGGCCGGATATGGGCGCCGTAAAGGGACACCAGGATCGAGCCGGTGAGCGCCCCGCCGGCGAAGCTGGCGATCAGCCAGCCGAGCCCGGTCTGGTCCATTCCGTAGACGTCCTTGGCCACATAGGCGAGCAGGGAACCGGTCAAGGGATAGGCCGCGAAATTCACAAGGAAGGCCAGCAGCATCACCGCACGGACCACCGGCGTCGACCAGACATAGACGAAGCCCTGCCGCAGGGCCTGAAGAGCCGACGGCGCAGCCTCACCGTCGCTCAGGATGCGCAGCCGGCGGGTCCCTACCCCGAGAGTCAGCGCAAGGCAGAGAGCGTAGACGCCGCAGACCGCGACGTAGGCCAGGCCCGACCCGAGGGCCGCAACCAGCCCGGCGCCCGACAGCGCGCCGACGATGCGGGCTGAATCGGCGGTGGTCCGCGAGACGCCCATGGCACGCATCAGGTAGTCAGCCGGCATGGTCTCGCCGACGAGCAGATTGCGCATCGTGATGTCGGAGGGACGGATCAACCCCATCAGGGTGGCGAGGATGAACACCGGCACCGGCGATGCCAGGCCGGTCAGGAACAGGCTCATCAGGCAGGCCGCCAGAAGCAGGTAGCCGAGCCGCATGAGGAGCAGGACGTTGCGATTGCCGATCCGGTCGCCCGCCATCCCGAACAGGGGTGAGATCAGCGTACCCAGGAACTGCAGCGAGCCGAATACCGCCAGCGCCAGAACCGAGCCGGTCGACACCAGCACGAACCAGCCGAGGATGACGCCTTCCATCTCGAACGCCCAGGAGGCGAGGAGATCGGAGGGCCACTGGAAGCGGAAGCTTCGAATCCGAAAGGGCGCCAACGCGGGCGCTCGTGTGATGAGGCTCAATTCCTGTTCGTTCCCTCGCCCTGCGCATTCTCTCGAGGCGCTTCAGGCGTTGTGAGGCTGCGCTCTCACGCCACGGTCTGCAAGGATCGCCTCGGCATGGCAAATCCGCACTAATGGCGGGGCTTGGCCCCAGAAAACCCTAATTCTAGTGGTTCTATTGCTCATTCATTCTGAGAATTTTGACTGGCTCCCGGTTGCGTTGGGGACCGGCTCAGAGCATTGTGACCGTGAATGCCGTCAAGCGGTAAATCGTTCGAACCGCGTGCGGGTTTTGTCTTGGAGAAGTCCGCGATGGGCGGTGCCGTGAAGCGTACGAAGTTTCATCTCATTCTGATCAAGCCGACTCATTACGATGACGATGGCTATCCGATCACTTGGCTTCGGTCACACATCCCCTCCAACACGCTGGCCGCGCTGTATGGTCTCGGCGAGGATTGCCGTGCGCGGCAGGTCCTGGGGCCGGACGTTGATATCGTCATCCACCCGATCGACGAGACCAACACGCGTGTCCGACCCGACCACCTGATGGCCAAGATCGAGCGCAGCGGCGGCAAGGGCTTGATTTGCCTGGTCGGCGTCCAGACCAACCAGTATCCCCATGCGGTCGATCTGGCCCGCAAGTTCCTGAAGGGCCGCTTCCCGGTGGCCATCGGCGGCTTCCACGTGTCGGGCTGCCTGTCGATGCTGCCGGTGATCCCGCCCGAGATCCAGGAAGCCATGGACATGGGCGTCTCGATCTTCGCCGGCGAGGCCGAGGAAGGCCGCTTCGACCTCGTGATGCGCGACGCGATGAACGGCACGATGAAGCCGCTCTACAACTACATGGACGATCTGCCGGGCCTCGAGGGCGCTCCCACCCCGCACCTGCCGCCGTCGGCGCTGGCGCGCAACGAGGGCGGCATGTCGAGCTTCGACCTGGGCCGCGGCTGCCCGTTCCAGTGCTCGTTCTGCACCATCATCAACGTGCAGGGCCGCAAGAGCCGCTTCCGCACCGCCGACGATCTCGAAGCGATCATCCGCGAGAACTACAAGCAGGGCATCACGTCGTTCTTCATCACCGACGACAACATGGCCCGCAACAAGCACTGGGAAGACTTCTTCGACCGGCTCATCGAGCTCAAGGAGAACGAGGGCATCCAGCTGTCCCTGATCATCCAGGTCGACACCCAGTGCCATCGCATTCCGAACTTCATCAACAAGGCGCGCTGGGCCGGCGTCTATCGCGTCTTCATCGGCCTCGAGAACGTCAATCCGGACAATCTGCTGGCCGCCAAGAAGCGCCAGAACAAGATCACCGAGTACCGCAAGATGCTTCAGGCGTGGCACACCAGCGGTGCCTCGACCTGGGCCGGCTACATCCTGGGCTTCCCCGGTGACACGCGCGCCTCGATCCTGCGCGACATGGAGATCATCAAGAAGGAGCTGCCGCTCGACATCCTCGAGCTGTTCATGCTGACGCCGCTCCCCGGTTCGGAGGATCACCAGACCCTGTGGAAGCAGGGTGTGTGGATGGACCCCGACCTCAACAAGTACGACGTCCATCATCGCTGCGTGCATCACCCGAAGATGAGCGACGCGGAGTTCGAGCAGGTCTATCGCGAGGCCTGGAAGTCCTACTACACGCCCGAGCACATCGAGACGGTGGCCCGCCGCCACGGCGCGATCCCCGGCCGCGACCCGGCCGAGCCGGCGCGCTTCATGACCATGTTCAAGATCATGTTCGAGGCCGAGGGCGTGCATCCGCTGGAAGGCGGCGCGGTGCGCATGAAGTATCGCCTCGACCGCCGCTACGGCATGCCGATCGAGCCGATCGGCGTGTTCCACTACAAGGTGGCGGCGGATTTCTGGCGCAAGCTCAAGATCTACGCCCGCCTCACGCTGCAGGGCATCGCCATCGGCCGCAAGGTCAAGAACGACCCGAAGCGCCTCGAATACACCGACCTCGCGCTGCAGCCCGTGATGGACGACGACATGGACAAGCTGTCGCTGTTCGCCGAGACCTCGGGTGGCGGTGCGGCCGTCAACAAGCGCCGCGGCGAGGATCTCGCCCGCGCCAAGGTGGCGGCCCAGCAGAACCAGCAGCGCCTCGCCGCCGCGGAATAGCGGCGCGCCTCGAGCTGGCGGCGCGAACTCTGCGCCGGGCCGCCAGTCTCCCTCGAATTCCTTAGTGAGTCGGCCGTTAAGAATCCGGATTGAGCACGTGCTGGTGTTTGGGTGCGATGATCAGGGCGGCCAGGATCAGGGACAAGAATCTGCTTAGCCAGGCGAGGATACGCCTGAAGTTGTATCCGGCGGCGGTGAGGATGGCG
>CAIYWM010000145.1 GCA_903929895.1 uncultured Alphaproteobacteria bacterium | reverse complement strand
GTGGTGTTGCTCATTGCGCGCCGCCATCATCGCGCAGCGATTCCAAATAGGATTCGACATCGGTCCAGTAATAAAAAGCGCGGCCGCGGATCGTGACCGGCTTCGGATACTTCGGAATAGCCTTTTCGCGCCTGTAGATCGTCATCAGGCTCACGTTGCCCTGCAGCTCGCGGAACTTCCGCCGCGGAATCAAGGTCAAGTCTTTGTCGGTCATGAACGCCTCGCGTTGTTTCGTGAGGCACTTTTGACTTATTCGGATGCATTTGAAAAACGAGAGGGGTAGAAAAAACTCTACCCCTCTTGCGAGACCCGATCTTCTAGGAGTCGCCGGAAACGATCATGCAAGATCTGCCGGTGCGGTGCCCGCGGGCAACCGGGCCGGATCATGCTATCCGCAAGATCAAGCCTCCCCAAGGCCACGACGGCGCCGGCGGCGGTGGTGTTGTCCGGGAGTTCCCTGGCGATCTCCGAGATGAGCCGAGACAGCCCTACATGATCCCCGTCACCGCTTACGGCCTCCCAGCCGACCTCGATGAAGGTGAGGCCGTCTGGATCGTCGAACGATCGAAGCGTCGTCTGGTTCCAGAGAACAGCGATATCTCGGACGGCATCGTATTTCTTAACACGGCCGCGCCCTTGGGCGAGAAGGCCACCGTGACCGCCGCGCACTTCCGTCTGATCGAGCTTGCGCACCATGGCATCGGCGGCAGCCGCCATTTCCTTCCACGGCACCGTCTGCGCGTAGCTGGCGAAGGTCACGACCTCGTCCGGCAACTCGAAAAGCGAGTCTCCCCAGCCGTCCGACAATCGACGAGTCTGCTGGTGTAACTTCGCGAGCGTCTTCTGGATCGACGCCGCGGTCGCCCGCGCCTCCTTCAGCGTCGTGTCCGGCTCCCCCAGCTCAACCGCGATGCCGCGCAGCGTTTCAATGACGGCTGCATGCTCCTCGGCACTGAGACCGGCGATGAGACCGGCGGCATCGCGCGCGAGGCTGATGTTGAGCGTGCTCACGGCTGCACCCCCGAGAGCGTCAGGATTTCGCCGGCAAGGGTGTCGAGGGCGGCGCGCTTCTCGTCGGCATAGTCATAGCGATTATAAACGGCTGCGACGCCCGACACCGCCCCGCTCTTGTGGTTGAGGACAGCCTCGATGACGTGAGGCGCAACCTTGCACCGCGCCATCAGCGAGGCGGCCGTGCGCCGGAGGTCGTGGATGGTGAAAGGTGTGATCTGGTCGTCGGGGAGCAGCGAGCCGCCGCGCAGCATAGCCTCCCGCATCCCGGCATCCAGCCGCGCCTTGGCCTTCGTCCAGCCGGAGACGGCCGTTGCACCGGTCGTGGTGAATACGAAGCCGGCCTTGCTGGCAATGATGGGCGCCGCCTTCAGGATACCGAGCGCTGCATCGGAGAGCGGCACAAGGTGCTCACGATTGTTCTTGGCCCTGGCTGGCGGGATCACCCACTCGGCCTTGGCGAGCTCAAGCTCGCCGCGGCGCATGTCACCCACCTCGGAGCGCCGCTGGGCGGTCAGAAGGAGCAGCTGGAAGGCCGGGCCGAACGGGTAGCCGAGGCCGCCCGCCGCCTCCCAGAAGGCTCGCACCTCGTTGTCGGAGAGAACGCGGTCGCGCGAGGTCTCGGCACCCGGGGCGCCGACGCCGGCGGCAGGATTGGTGCCAATGATGTCGCGCTGGACGGCCCAATTGAACATCTTGCGGATGTTGGCGAGAACCCGGTTCGCCTGAACCGGCGTCTCGGCGGCGATCTTGTCGAGGCGAGCCACGACGTCGCGTTTGGAGATATCGGCGATCTGGCGGCTCCCCCAGAACGGCAGGATATGAATCCGGAAGAGGCGCTCGACCTCATCGGCGGAGCGGCGCTTCTTGGCGCGGCTGTGCTTCTTCAGGAACTCGGCGACGACAACCGCGACCGTCTCCTGATCGGATGCCTCAGCCGCCGCGGTGGCGGCAACCAGCGCCTCGGCCTTCGCCTGCCGGGGGTCGCCGCCCTGCGCCAGGAGGTGACGCTGCTGGGCAGCCAGGATGCGGGCCTCGGCGAGCGTCAGGTAGCCCCCGAGCTGAGGCTGCTCAGTGTTCGACGTCTCGCTGTTGACGGTGCCCAGCGTGACCTTGATCGGCTTACCGCCCACCCGGCAGCGGAGCGCCCAGCTCCTGGCGCCGCTCGACTGCAGGACGAGATACAGCCCCGGGCTGCCGGCATCGGGAATCTCCCGCCGGGTGCTGGTCGGCTTCATGTTCTTGATGGCGAGAGCGGTGAGCGGTTTCGACATGTCGGTTCCGGGGTAACGGGGGTAACAAAACCCCCTGTTTCGGTGTGTTACCCCGTGTTACTACCTCATACCAACTCATACCGCAACACTTCATAACATTCAGCGGTTTTGCTGGGTTTCCGCGACGTCGGACCCTTTTGCAATTGAGGTGCTGTGTGGTGGATAGTGCGCCCTGTCAGGCGACTTTTAATCAGAGGGTCCCGGGATCGTACCCCGGCGGGCTCACCAACAAATCAAGCACTTAGAGAAACGCGCTACCCCGGGAGATGGTCTGGGGTAACGCCCGGGGTAACACACTAGATGTCGGCCGCGGTCACCGCCTCCTGTGGGATCCACAGGCCGCGGGCGAACAGCCCCTTCGCCCTCCCGATGAACTTCGACCCAAAGGTAGACTCGTCGCGGAAGGTGAGGCTGGCGTGACCACGGGCCAGAGGTCGGGCTAGCCGTTCGCGGGAGGCGAGCAGCTCCCACAGCCGCATGTCGGGCCTCACGTCTGCAGCGTGGAACAGCTTGCTGGCGATCGATATGCCGGCGGGGTCCAAGTCGCAGAAGCTCAACTTCTCGCCGGCCGGCAGGTGCCCAATGCTGCCGGTCACCTGCATTCCGCCGGCGAAAATCACATCCCCGTAGCGCGCCCTGCCCGCTTTGACTGCGGTAACCACCGCCGCCCACGTTGTGTGGTTCTCGACGATGAGGTGCGGCGCCGCGAGCCCGCTCCGCCAGAACGCCAGCGGGGGCTGGACGGCATGGCAGCCGAGTTGAGCCAAGGTGATCCTGCCGGCAAAGATCGTGCCGTCGGCATCGAGGAGAGAGTCGAGCCGCTTCTCGTCCCCGAAGAGCAGAAGGGACCGTTCGCGCACGGCCAGGCCATCGCTGCTCGGCGACTTCAGGTAATCATTCACCACCTTCAGGTCCTCGAGGCCGAAGGCCGACCCGGATGCCGGCACCCAGGACATCGCCGGGACCCAGCCGGTCCCATGTCGAGTCTCTCGCACCACTTCCCCCTTCACCACATGAACAACCGACGCCAGATCAGGCCACCGCGCCCAAACCGATTTCGGGACCTCGATCAGCCCCCGGCGTTCCAGATCCTGCAGCGCCGGCCGCAGGACCTCAAGGGGATCTCCGCCCGCGACCTTCTTGATCGCGGGCACGAAGGCCGCGAGGGGAATCCGCCGCCCCTTCGACCAGCCCCTGACGACATCATCAAGCGGCATGTTCAAAGAACTCCCCACCAAAGTGACGGACGACCTGGCGGCCGCCGCCATCCTTGTCGCCCAGGACCATGCCGGCGACGCTGTCGAACTGGCTCGACAAGGCCGGATCGCAGGGTGCAGCGAAGGCGATGATCTGCACGCCGGCCTCGCGGGCAGTGGCGAGCAGGAGCCGCCACAGGGCCACGTTCGAGTTCTTCCCGATCGGGTTCTCGAGGATCAGGGCCGACGTCCCCTTCGACGCCTGCGCGATGATCGAGATTGCCAGCAGGAGGCTGCCCGCCGTGATCTCGGCGCCCGAGGTGGTCGTCTTTCCGATCGGCTCATAGCGCGCGCCGTCGATGCGCAGGATCTGCGCGCCGATCTCGTTACCCGCGCCG
Source organism: uncultured Alphaproteobacteria bacterium (assembly GCA_903929895.1). Taxonomy (GTDB): domain Bacteria; phylum Pseudomonadota; class Alphaproteobacteria; order Reyranellales; family Reyranellaceae; genus Reyranella. The sequence continues at coordinate 8,643 of CAIYWM010000145.1, read as the reverse complement.
CCGTTCACCGCGGTGATGATCACCGAGCGCAGGAACTGCGTGGTGAGCGCGAGCAGAGCGCCCTCGGTGGCCGAACCGTCGGCGACCCCGGCCCGGGCCATGTCGGTGAGCTTGCCGGAGATAGCCTGCCGCAGGTTGTCCCCGCGCAGCGCCTGCGCGAGCTTGCTGCGCATCAACGGCTTGCCGTGCAGCTTCAACCGCTCGGGCGCACGCAGGGCCTCCACCATTTGCGTGGCAAAGACCGCAAGTCCACCGCAGGACGCCGCCAAGCGGCCCTCAGCCGTCTCGATCTGCTGGGCCAGATAGGCCTTCATCCGCGCCACAGTGTCGTGGAGCTGGCCTGCCAAGGCCGGATCGGTGAGCCCAATCCTGCCCTCGCGGACCTGCGCCTTGATCGGCGCACCGATCCGCTTGGCGGCTTCGGTCAGGGAGAAGACGTCAGCCACCATCCGCTCGCAGGCCGCCTTGGCGGACTCCGACGCCTTCCGCGCGGTGTCCAGCGCCGTCAGGGTGGCGCGGGCATCCGCGACGACCGCCTCGGCCCCCGGGATCACGCCGGCTGCATCGAGGCGCGCGTCGTCCTGGCCAAGGTCAGCCAGGGCCGCCCGCAGGGTGCCGAGAGCGCGGTCGGCGTCCGCGACAATGCCGGCCAGCCGCGCGAGAGCAGCCTCGGACCCGCTGGCATCTGCCTTGAGCTGCACCACGGTGCCGGCGGGATCTTCCAGATCCCCCCTGCGAATGCCGCCCTCACGGCGGAGTTCCTTCGCAGCGTGATCAGCTGCACCGCAGGCGCGTTCGGCCGCGTCGCGGGTCGAGTCTGCCGAATTCAGGGCGCGCTGCGCATCCTGAAGGTGCACCTCGGCATCGACATCGGATTGCGCCAGAACGGTGGCGCGGGCAAGCACCTCGCGGCTGATACGACCCAGGCGGGTCCGCAGGCGGGTGGAGTCGGACGTCTTCTCCTCGATGCGGGCGCGGAGAGCCGAAGTTGTCGAGGTCTCGCGCGCCGCCAGCGCGGCCCGGGCAGACTCGAACTCTGCGACCAGCGCCTCGAACGACGCCGGGGGCGTTCCATTATCTTCACCGGCGGGAAGACCATTGACCTGAACTTCGACAGCACGCCGGCGAAGGTTGGCAGCCATCAGGGATTCCCCAATAGCTTCGCGCCTCGCATCTACCTCGCGAACCATCGCCTCGGCCGAGATCAAATCCTCCGCGGCGGCGGTGTGCTCTGACTCCAGACCGGCGAGGATCTCCTCGAGTTCGGCGATGCGCTGGCTGATCTCCGCCATGCGGGCGGATTCAACCGCCTCGGCGCGCAAGGCGGCAAGGGCCGCGCCGGCGCGCTTCACGGCATGCGCGAGGTCGGCCGCTCCGACAGTCAGCCCGGCGAGGGTTGCTTCCTTGGCCGTGATGCCGAGGGCCTCGACGTCGGCCATCAGGGCGTCCGCTTCGAGCCTGGCGGCCGCGGCGGAACCCATGTCGGCCTCCCACTGCCGGCAACGGGAGAGAAGGTCAGCGTGCTGCCGCTCGGCATCACCGAGGGAGCGAGCCCGCGCCTCAAGTTCGGCTCGGCGGTCACGGTCAGTCTCGGCGAGGCGGGCCGCCTCGTCCTTGTCATAGAAGGCGGCAGGCGCCGGCACGACGGTCCGCGCAACGCTGGCGGTACCACCGGGGATGATCGCCACGGGGCGCGTGACGTTCACCTGGAGGTCGGTAGCACGCTGCGCGTCGGCCTCGTCAGGCACATAGACGCCGCAGGCCACCGCCGGGTCGCGGGCGATCTCGACCAGCTTGTCTGCGGGGTATACTTCCGCCGCCCAAGCCATGAAGGGGCGCGCCGACTTGACGCCTGCTCCGCGCAGCGCCCGGACAACCATGGCGGCGCTCTCGTCGACGCCGGAGACGCCGTTCTCCTCGATGCTCCGCAGGGCTGCTTCCAGGGCGCGCAGGCTCAGGGTGTTCTGGGCCATGTCGTCGCGGAGCCCGGCGACGTTGCTCTCCAGCACTGCGATCGCGAGGTTGGGCGCCGAGGCACCCATGTCTCGCAGGATCTGATCGGAGAGGATGGCGGCGCCGGTATCGGCGTGCTTGGCGGCACGCGCCGACGCTGCCGCAGCGCGGTTGGTCAGATCGAGCTTGGTCGCCGTCGCCGCAGCGATATCGGCACGCAGGGCGGCGATGCGCTCGGCCGCATCCGCGGCGTCCTGCTCAAGGGTTTGGATTTCCTCGTCCTTGGCCGCGATGTCGGCGGCAATCACCTCGGGGTCGCGGACCGGGATCAAGCGAGATGCAAGCCGCGCGCGCTCTGCGGTGCGCTCGGTGATCCCACGACCGGCAGCATCGCGCCGCTGTGCCGCACGACCCTTCTCCGCCATGGCGGAAGCGAGCTGCGATTCCACCTCGTCCTTCTCGATGGTGTAGACGTCGATCGACTCCCCCAGCCCTGCCAGCAGGGTCTTGCCCGCCACACCTGTGGCATAGGCCAGACCATTCACCTTCAGGCGAAGGGGCGCCAAGCCACGATCTTCCTTCTCAAGGGCAGCCGTCAGTTCGCGGATTTCGCCCTCGCGGAGGGTCGCGAGGCGGATGTCCTCGATGATGCGGCCGGCCTCGACCTCCAGCTGGGCGGCGTCGCGCTTGGCGGAAGCCTCCTGCAGGGCCGCGTTCGCGGCTTCCAGGGCGCGGTGGGCCACCTCATAGCGGGCGTTGAGCATATCCCGCTTGATCAAGCCCAGGCGTGCCGCCTCGGAATCGCGCTCCTCCTGCGCCGACTGACGACGCTCTGCCAATTCGGTTTCAGCGGCACGCTTCTCGGTGATCTGATCGAGGACGTACCGACGCACACCGGCGGCCGCCACGACAGCCCTCTGCGCGGTATCGACCGCCGCGGCGCGGACGTTGGCGTGCTCGACGAGACCCGCAGTCTTGGCGGCGAGGTTGGTGATCTCGGCAAAGTGTTCGCGATCGGCCGGCAGGGATGCCATGCCCGCCACGGTGGCCACAATATCGCGGCCGGCATCAAGGCCAGCCTCGACGGGAAGAACCACCTCGAGCAGGGTGTCGAGCAGCTTCAGCTCGGTCATGCCGCCCGTGAGCAGGCCGTCAATGCCACCCTCGCGCCGTGCCCAGCGCTTCATGGCATCCACCGTGCTGGTGAGAACGCCGCGCTGCTCCAGCGCACGGCGCCACTCACGCACGGTCTCGACGAGGATCGTGCCATCGTCGGTGTCACGCAGGCGCTGGGCCGCGTGGCGGGCCTCGCGGAAGGAGATGCTGCAAGTGTCCTCGGCGAACACGCTGGAACCGAACACCGAGACCGGCATCAGGGTGAAGAAACGGCGAACGTCGCCGTCAGCGATTGCCGCAACCATGAGCGCCACGAAGGGCGAACCGTGGTGGGCGAACTCGAGCCCCACCACCGAGACGGAACCGTCGGTCTGGAGGTAGTCCTCGAGCTTGCGGCCGGGACCTTCCGCCGAGACGAAGGTGTTGGCGGAGGGATCGAGCACGGCGAGGACGCCCTGCAGGATCGAAGTCTTGCCGGTGTAGTTGGCGGCCATCACGAGCGTCGAGCCCGACGTCAAAATGTCGGCCTTCGGGTGGAAGGACTTCGCGGAGAAGCCGTAGTTGCGGATGATCAGGCGGGTGACTTCAAGCATTTTGAACCTCATTGAATTCGGGGCTGGTTGCAAGGTGGTAGGCGACGGTGGCGAAGCGGAGGGTGGGCCGGAGCATTTCCCCCTCATCTTCGATGATCATGCCGTTCCGGACGAGGACCTCGACCGCCTTCCGCACCAGGGCGAAGAGCGTGTTCCGGTCCGCATGGTCGATGTCGGCATCGCGCCATTCGGAGACGTCATGGGCGTGGGTCCCGGGCTCCGCCTTGTCGACGATGCGCCGGAGGACTGAGACTGCGTCCTCCTTCTTGATCCTGGGCACTCGTGCGCCCGGGGCCGTCGCGCGATCCATTTCGAGCGGCGTCGGCCAGAACGAGGCAGCTATCGCCATGGCCGCCAGCGCCACCTTCGCGGCATTGTCAGGCGAGCGCGCCCTGAACACCGAGCCCTCGGTCGGCACCAGGATCAGCTGTGCGGCCGATGTCGCGTGGACAACGAGCCCCAGACCCTCGCCGACCGAGGCGACACGCTCGCGGAACTTGTCATCCGCGAAGTACCGCTGCAGCAGGGTGTGATATTCCTGATCCGAGACCGTGGTCAGCGTCGGCTGCAGGCCGAACTGGATCAGTCGGGCCGCAGCGCCGTTTGCATTATCAAGCAGCTCTTGCATATTCGGAATCCTCCTTCCGCTTCGCGTTGATGTCGGCGCCCTGATAGACAGAGCGCGATACGTAGGGACCGACATCGGACGCGATCTGCTGATCGTTGCCCGAGACGAGCCAGTAGTAGAGACGCGAGATGGCGTGGCGCAGCACGGCATTCTCCTCCGGGACCAGGGCGACATTCCCGGCGCTCGCCCGATCCTGATCGAGCAGGCCCGCCAGCAGCGCGTCACCACGCTGGCTGATATCAAGGCTCTGTGCCGCGACATCCCGGAAATCCACCGCGACGCCGATCCGCTCGTTGGCGTTGGCCGAGGTCGCAGCCAATGAAGCGTCGAACATCGCCTCCAGGCTCGGCAGCCGGGCGGAACCCGTGCCGCGCAGGATGTGGAACAACGTTACCAGCGCGATGTCGTTGCTCGCGATCTTCGCGGTGACATCATAGAGCGGCAAAGAACGCACCATGACGAGGCACAGCCGCTCGGCGATGATCTGCGCGGCTTCGTTGTGGACGCCCCACAGGAACTGCCGGAGGCGCGAGGCCGCCGCCTGGGCGTCCCGCATTGCCTGGATGAAGCGAATGGCATCGCTGGAATCGATGGCGCTCACCTTCTCCACCAGCGCCTTGAGCTGGGCCGGCGCATCGGCGGAACGGGCGATGGCGCGCTCGATGAGGGTGAGGATCCCGTCGTCGTCGGAGACGCCCATGCGCCAGCTTTCCAGCCGCGAGCGCAGGCTCGTGAGGTTGGAGTCGCACTGCAACCTGAGCGTCACGGCAAGTTCCGCCGCGCGATCGAGCGCGCCGTCAGCCACTGCCAGTTCCGTGGCGAGCCGGATCAAAGCCTCAGCGTCGATGTCGTCGACGTTGAGCATCGAGAGGAGTAATGAGCGCGCCTCGTCGCTTGCCTTGATCGTCAGCTGGCCCAGTGCCGTGTAACGCTCCTCCAGCAGGCTGAAGGAAAGCTCGGACAGACCGACGCCCGGAAGATAGCGCCGCTCGGCGAATGGCTTGAACCCGCGCCGGGTGTTCATGATGGCGTCGACCACGGTGGAACCCGTAGCAGCTGGGTCAGAAACCCCCATCAGGCCGGCCGCATCCGAGACCACGGCAACCAGTTCCTTCCGCTCAAGCGGGCTCGTGGAGGAGACCTCCTTCACGATGGCGTGCTCGAGTGCAATCAGGGACAGCGACAGGGGATCCCCATCCGGGAGGCGGATGGCGTGCATGGGGGCGGCAACCAGAAGGCGCGATGCCTTCGAACTGGCACGGGAAATGGCATCAGACATCGTTGGCCTCCGTGTTGAGATAGGTGGTCAGATGGGTCCGGAATCCGTCCTGGCAGCGGATGCTGCGCGAGGCCTCCACGTTGCACCCCTTCACGAAGGGCGAGGTCAGGTAGGCGATGATGCGCTCGCGCAGGGCGGCGCTCACCGACACATCGCCGGTGTCGGCCATGAGCTTCTTCAACCGCGAAAAGTAGACCGAGCTCATCCCAAACCACGCGACCCGGAGATCCTCGCGATCGAGGTCGGCGCCAGCAGGAGGAGCATCGAACTTACCAAGGCGCTCCTTATGTGCCGCGCGGGCGTAGAACATGTTGGCCACCAGAACCCGATCCGAGCAATCGGCGAGCATCTCAGGCTCGTCGACGAATGGCGGATAGTTGTGGGTGGTCTTGTCGCCCTCCGCGGCGCAGATCTCGAAACTGAACAGGCTGGCATTGGCGGCACTGAGCTTCTGCCGCCAGGTCGAGGCCGAGGCTTCCGTGGCACTACGCGCTGCCTGCGTCATGAAGTCGGACGACAAGTCGCGACGATAGCTGCGCGCGACTTTCTTGGCGCGCGGCGCCTTGGTTGCGACCTTCGGCTCGAGGATAGCGGCCGGAGCTACCGGGACAAACGCGACCGGCTCGAGGACAGCAGGGCGCGGTGCCGCCGCGCCGGCGACCACCTCGTTGATGGCCGGCATCAGGGTTGTGAAGACGTGCTTGGACACGAGGTCCTCGAGCAGCTTGCGGTCGGCGCCGTCAACCAGCGCGCGGGTCAGCACGTCCTTCAGGCTTTCGATTGAAAAGAATTCGCGGTGGGTCGTCATGATGGTCTCCTTCAGTGTCTTGATGATCTGATCGACGATCAACTTGTTAAGATCGATGGTGATGGTTGGCACGGCCTGGTCGGGCGCGTGCTGGGCCAGGATCCGGGCCTCGACTTCCTTCCGGGCCTTGCGAACGTGCTGCTTGGACTCACCGCGCAGGATGCGCAGGGCTTCCCCCTTGTCGTGGCGGACGAGCCAACGAGCGTCCTGAGAGTCGGAACGGTTGACGTTTGCAAAATGCACATTTTGTGCGTTTACCCATCCTTGGTTGCGAACCCTCCCCATTTCGTCGTGTTCTGACAGCGCCTCGAAGATCGCGATCTGCGAGACAGTCACGCGCTTGAAGCGAGCCAGGTCCGATCTGACGTAGGCGTAGATCCGTGCATCATCCCACTCCTCCGTGCGGAAGCGCGGCTCGATGCCCAGCTCCTGGCAGGCGCGCAGGCGGTGGCGCCCGTCGACGATCATGCCGTCGACGAGGATGATGGCCTCCGTCTGCCCGCGCTGGGCGATGTCGGCCTTCAGCAGTTCGAAGGCCCTATCGTCCAGCTTCGGCGTCAGGTCGCAGAGCGGGTGGACCTCAAGCATGCGACACCTCCAGACCGATAGTGGTCGTCTCGATGTCGCTCTTCATGCTGCAGACTCCTCAAAATGTCTCCGGGTGAACGCTTCCGACTCGCGCATGCGCTCGTCGAACCACGCGCCGCTCCGGACCTCGGTGTCGGAGAACTGCGACGCCCAAGCTCCCAGCGCCGAGTGCTTGCCTCCGACCGGCAGGAAGGTGAGGACCGCGCGTTCCTCGCGGCAAAACACCGGCACAACGCGCTGGGTTTCGCCGTCACCCGTGGCGATCAGCGGCGGCAAAAAGATGCGACCAGAGGACTTTTCGATCTCATTTGAGCCGAGGGAGACCATGGCGCGCACGATGTCGAATGTGGAGTCGACCAGCGTGATGAGGTCTTCCTGGTTTCGCAATCCGGCGCGCATCACCGCTCGCTCGAGGGCATGCCGGGTGATCTCGAATTCGGTGTAGGCCTGCGCGTTGCCATCCAACGCCAAAGACGCAAAGCAACCGCGTATTACGACGCCGCGGCTGGTCTCGCCGAGGCCGAAGGCCCGGATCGTCAGGACGCTCTCGCGCACGGGACGTGCCGGAAAGAAGCGGACGCGCAGAAGGCGGGCGCCGAGAGACTTGTGCAGGCGCTTGATGAAGCGGCCCCGCGACTTGTCGTTGGCCAGGCCGGTGCGGCCATTGGCGAGAGCGTCGCTGATGGTTCCCATCAACCCTGCGGAATCCAACTTATGCTCAGCGAGCAAGCTGGTGAGGATGCGCCTCGCCAAGCCGGCGCAAGCTTGGTCAGAAGACCTGAAGTCGATCGGCACGCAGTTCATGATTAATCCTCCTTCCAGCCGAGCAGCTCGACGATGTCGACGGTGCAGCTGAGCTCTTCCTTCAGTCGCTTGCTGGGTGAAGGCGTGCGGCTCCATGGCTTGCGCTTGGCGCTGACGGCGGCGAGCCCGAGGAAGCCTTCGAACTTCATCAGTCCGTTCTCGAGCTCGGTGCCCTTGGCGATGGCAACGAGCGGCCGTTCCGCCGTGGCAAGAGCGTGAGCATTGCGCGAGCCCGCGTTGGTGCCGGGATACCAAACGACAGTCGTGCTGTCGGTCGTGTCCCGCTCCCAGACAACCGGAGCGCGGTCGGCGATGACGACTCCGTCCTTCTCGACGCGGGCGAACCACTTGCCGCGCCCGCCGTGCTCGATGTCGAAGCCGTTGATGTGATAGATAGTCATTTCGTTGTTCCTTTCACTTCGACTGTTCGAATGCGTCGTCGATGAGCTGGGCCAGCTGGCCCGACATCGTGCGACGGTTGCGATGAGCGAGGATCTCGAGCTTCGACTTCGTCTCGGGATCCAGGCGGAACGATACGGGCTTGAGGTATTCGCTCTTCTGCTGCGGGATTGTGCGCCCCTTGCTCATCGCAACGTCGTGCTCACGTGCGGCGGCAATCTGGGCGCGGTCGAAATCATTGAGCTTCATGTTGTGGTCTCCTGGTTGAGCGTGATCGGCGGCGCCGTGATGAGCGCCGCCGAGAGTTTCTAGAGCTTGGTCTTGTCCTCGACCGCGTTCGCAATCGCCCACTGGCGGTCGAGAAGGCGAGCGATGCGGTGCATCGCCTGCGAAGCATCGGTGCCGTCGTCGCTCAGGTCGCCGCGCTTCTCCTCATCGCGCTTGACGAAATTCGTGAGCGCGATGACGGCGTTGC
>CAIYWM010000144.1 GCA_903929895.1 uncultured Alphaproteobacteria bacterium | reverse complement strand
CTGCTCGGCCTGCCGCGCATTTCCGGCCGCAACGAGAAGGTCTCCGGCTGGCAGCCCTCCCGCGATTCGCTCCTGCGTCTTCACAAGGTGAGCGTGAAGCCGTGATGTCCGCAGGAATCTGACATGCGCTACTTCCTGCGGCGCCTCCTGCTGGTGCCGGTCCCGCTTGTCTTCGTCATCGCCTTCGTCTTCGTCGTCCTGAGACTGACCGGCGATCCGGTGGCGATCTATCTCGGGCTCGATGCGACACCCGAGCAGGAGGCGGTGCTGCGGGCCGAGCTGCATCTCGACAAGCCGCTGCCTGTGCAGTTCGGCTACTTCGTGGTCGATCTGCTGCAGGGTGACTTCGGCAGCTCGATCCAGTTCAAGCGGCCGGCCATGGAGATCGTGCTCGAGCGGCTGGGCTCGACGCTGCAGCTCCTCTCCCTCGCTCTGCTGCTGGCGATCGGGCTCGGCGTGCTGGGCGGCGTCGCCTGCGCGGTGTGGAAGGACAAGGTTCCCGACTTCGTCATCTCGGTGCTGGCGGTCGTGGGGCAATCGATGCCGAGCTTCTGGCTGGGCATCCTGCTGATCCAGCTCTTCGCGCTCGACCTGCAGTGGCTGCCGACCTCGGGGCAGGGCGGCTGGGAGCACATGGTTCTGCCGGTGGTGACGCTGGCCACTTTCCTGGTGCCCAACTTCATCCTGGTGACGCGGGTGAGCGTGCTTGAGACGGCGCGCGAGCAGTTCGTCGTCACCGCGCGTGCCCGTGGCGCGGGTCCCGCGCGGGCGCTGTGGCGGCACATCCTGCCCAATGCCCTCAATCCGGTGGTGAGCCTGGTAGGACTGCAGCTCGGCCGCCTGATGGGCGGTGCGGTGGTGACCGAATCGATCTTCGCCTGGCCGGGCGTCGGCCGGTTGATGGTGAGCGCCATCTTCCAGCGCGATGTCCCGATCGTGATCGCCGCGGTGTTCATCGTCGCCGTCACCATCGTGACGGCCAACCTGCTGGTTGATCTGGTGCAGGCCGCCATCGACCCGCGTAACCGGCTGCGGTGATGCAATGAAGTGGTTCGGCCCGCGCCTGAAGATCCAGATTGGCATCGTGCTGGTGCTGGGCATGTGCGTGCTGGCGGTCTTCGCGCCCCTGCTGGCGCCGCACGATCCCTATGCGCAGAACCTGATGCTGCGGCTGCGCCCGCCGGTCTGGGAAGCGAAGGGAAGTTGGACCTACCCGCTGGGCACCGACAATTTCGGCCGCGATCTGCTGTCGCGCCTGATCTACGGCTCGCGGCTCTCCATCGCCGTGGGCCTGATGGCGATGCTGGTGGCGCTGTCCTTCGGCACGACGCTGGGTCTGGTCGCTGGCTATGTTGGCGGTCGCACCGAGCAGGTCATCATGCGCTTCGCAGACGGCTACCAGGCGATCCCCGAGATCCTGCTGGCGATCGTGGTGGTCGCGGTGTTCGGTGGCGGCGTCGTCGTGCTGGTGCTGGTACTTGGGTTCGCCGGCTGGGAGAGTTACACGCGCGTGGCCTTCAACCTCACGCGCTCGCTGCGCGAGAGGCCGTTCGTCGAGGCGGCGGTGGCTTCGGGCGCGGGAGGGCGTTACGTGATGTGGCGGCACATCCTGCCGCAGATGTCGCCGGTGCTGACGGTGATCGCCACCCTGCAGGTGGGCCAGCTCATCCTGCAGGAGACGGCACTGAGCTTTCTCGGCCTCGGCCTGCCGCCGCCGACGGCGACCTGGGGTAACATTCTGGCGGAAGGCCGCGACCGGCTGCTGGTCGCTCCCTGGATTGCGAACCTCGCCGGTATCGCCATCGTGCTGCTCGTGCTGGGCGTGAACCTGCTGGGCAACGGTTTGCGCGAGACGCTGGACCCCCGGCGCGCGGACCGGCGATGAAAGAAAAAATGAAGGAGAGGGAATGCGTCGAGATCCGGTTCCGGCCTACTACAGGATTTACCAGGTGCTGAGCGAGCGCATCGCAACCGGCGCCTACAGGCTGGGCTCACAACTGCCGACCGATGCCGAACTGATGGCCGAGTTCGGCGTCAGCCGTCACACCGCCCGTTCGGCGGTGGAGGAGCTGGTGTCGCGCAAGCTGGCGCGTCGTTTCCCCGGCCGTGGCACCTTCGTGCTGGAAAGCGAGCCCGAGAGCCGCGACTGGAGCGCGCGCGCGTTGGAGGATCTCAGGATTCACGACCCCGACGCGCGCTTCGAGCTGCACGGCATCGACCGCTTGCCGCAGCATGGCGACGATCGGGTGGCAGCACTGCTCCAGGCGCCGTCGAGTCGGGGCATCTTGCGCATTTCATGGAGCCGCGTGCGGCCGACCGGACCGATCGCCTTCTGCAAGGCCTACCTGCCGCCCGGGCTGGCGGAGCGACTGCCGGCCGACATCGCCGAACAGATGCGATCGGCGCAGGTCATTCCGTTGATCGAGAAATACTGCGGCGTGCAGGCCTTTCGCGTGCAGCAGGCTTCCTCGGCGATTGCCGCCGACGCGGAAATCGCCAAGCGTCTGAAGGTCGAGTCCGGCGCACCCCTGTTGCTGCTCCAGCGCACCTACTTCGATGTCGAGGGCGTGGCGATCTACTACTCGGACCTCTACGTCCGCTCCGATCGCTTCGTCCCCAGGATCGAACTCTTCCGCCATCGCCAGCAGGTCGATCTGGCGCGTCCGATGCCGGCGGGTCCGGCCGCGGCGACCCCCAATCATCGCAGCGTGAGGTCTTAGTCATGAAGAAGCCGTTCCATCTGGCGTGGTTCCTGTCGCAGGGCTATGGCCCGAAGAGCTGGCGCAGCGAATTTCCCGGCAGCGACCTCAATCGCTGGATGATGCCGGACATCTTCGTCGATCTGGCGAAGGGCATGGACCGGGCCTGCTTCGACTACATGATCATCGAGGATTCCTCGAACGTGCCCTACACCTACCAGGGCTCGCACAATTCGTATCTGCAGTACGCGGCGAGTGCGCCCAAGCTCGATCCGGCGGTGCTGGTGCCGTATCTCGCCATGGCGACCAAGACGGTCGGCATCGTGCCGACGCTCTCCATCTCCGAGTATCCGCCCTACCTGCTGGCGCGACTGGTCAACTCGCTCGACCATACGACCGAGGGCCGCATCGGATGGAACTGCGTGACCGGCAGCAACGACGGCGCGGCGCAGAACTACGGCCATGAGAAGCACCGGCCGCACGACGAGCGCTACGATGTGGCCGACGAGTTCGCCGACGTCGTGACGAAGCTGTGGGAGGCGTGGGAGCCCGATGCGGTCGTGCTCGACCGCGAGAAGCCGATGTTCGCCGACGGCTCGAAGGTCCATCCCATCAACCACGAGGGCAAGTACTTCAAAGTGCGCGGGCCGATCAACGCACCGCGCTCGCCGCAGGGGCGCGTTCCGATCTGCCAGGCCGGCGGTTCGCCGCGCGGCCAGCAGTTTGCGTCGCGCTGGGCCGACACCATCATCACAGAGGGCGGCGGCAGCATCGAAAGCATGAAGGCCTATCGCGACAAGGTCCGGAAGCAGGCGCTCGAACACGGCCGCAATCCCGACGACATCAAGGTGCTGTTCCTGGCCCATCCGATCATCGACGTCAGCATGGAGGCGGCGCGCGACCGCGCACGGATGGAAGCCGCCGAGGCCGAGAAGCATCTCGACCTCCATCTGTCGGGCATGTCGCGTCTGACCGGCATCGATTTCTCGAAGTTCGATCTCGACCAGCCGCTGCCGTCGCATCTCACGACCAACGGCCACCAGTCGTCGCTCGCCAAATGGATCGGCAAGACGCCGCGCTCGATCCTGCAGAGCTATTCGCGCAAGGGCGGCATCGACTTCACCGGCACGCCCGACTATGTCGCCGGCCTGATGGCGGAGATCATGCAGGAGGTGGGCGGCGACGGCTTCCTGATCTTCAACAGCTACTTCGACCGCCGCTACATCATGGAAGTCTGCGACGGTCTGGTGCCGGAACTGCAGCGCCGCGGCGTGACGCGCAAGCAGTACGCACACAAGCACCTGCGGGACAACCTGCTGGAGTTCTGAGACCTGGCTCGGCCGGGCGACGTCGCGCTCGACAAGAAATTCTTCCATCCGGGGTTTAGGGGCGGCCGCCGTGTCGCCCGGTGTGGGGCTCGCCGTCGTGACGGCGGGCGGCGAGAGCATGGATTGATCCTGATCAAGTCGCCACGGCGCGGACGCCGGTATCAGGGACCTGCAACGAAAGGCGGCTTGAGGGCCGTCACTCCGAAGGAAGAGGGAGTCCTTCCTTGAAGGCCATGGTTCTCTCTTCCCCCGGCGGGATGCTCCAGCTCGAGGAGCGGCCCGACCCACGGCCAGGCCCCGGCGACCTGCTCATCAGGGTCGAGGCGTGCGGCGTATGCCGCACCGACGTCCACATCCTCGACGGCGATCTTCCGGGAATCCCACATCCGATCGTTCCCGGTCATGAGATCGTCGGGATCGTCGAAGCGGTGGGGACGGGCGTGCCGACCGCTCGCCTGGGCACGCGCGTCGGAGTACCGTGGCTCGGCGGGACATGCGGCTGTTGTCCATACTGTGCGGCGGACAGGGAGAATCTGTGCGACCGACCGGTCTTCACCGGCCTCACCCGGGATGGCGGGTTCGCGAGCCACGTCGTGGCCAGTTCGGACTTCTCGTTCGCGTTGAAGGGCTTCGACGACCCGGTGGCCGCGGCGCCGCTGCTGTGTGCCGGACTGATCGGCTGGCGGTCACTCAAGCTCTGCGGCGACGCGCACCGGATCGGCCTCTATGGCTTCGGCGCTGCCGCCCACATCATCGCCCAGGTATGCCGATGGCAGGGGCGGGAGGTTTATGCCTTCACCAGGCCCGGGGATTGCGCGGCGCAGGCGCATGCTCGCTCGCTGGGCACAATCTGGGCCGGCAGCTCCAACGAAGTTCCGCCGCATCCCCTCGACGCGGCCATCCTGTTCGCGCCGGTCGGCGACCTCGTGCCGGCGGCGCTGAAGGTCGTTCGAAAGGGCGGGCGCGTCGTCTGTGGCGGTATCCACATGAGCGACATACCCTCGTTTCCCTACAGGCTGCTCTGGGAGGAGCGCCAGCTTCTCTCGGTCGCCAACCTCACGCGCGAGGATGCGCGGGAGTTCCTCGCGCTGGCGCCGATGGTGCCGGTGAGGACGACGACGACCGTCTACCCGCTGGCGTCTGCCAACCAGGCCATTTCCGATCTGCGTTCGGGCGCCTTCCAGGGCGCGGCGGTCCTGGTGCCCTGACCGGCGGCACGCCGGTGCCGGGATTTGACATGGCGCAATGCACCCGGACGCTCCCTGGGCGAGCGTGCATCAACAGATCGAACGAGAGGAACCGGGAAATGCGCGCCAAGGACATCATGACCGAGAGCATCGTCTGCGTGAACGTCAAGGAAACGGTGTTCGATGCCGCCGAACTCCTGCTGGGCGCCGGCGTAAGCGCGGCACCGGTCGTCAATGACCAGGGCAACGTCCTCGGTATCGTGAGCGAGGCCGACCTCATCCATCGCGCCGAGCTGGAGACTGCGCCGCGCAAGTCGTGGCTGTTGCGTCTTCTCGACAGCGAAGCGACGGTCGCCCGGGATTACGTCACGTCGCACGCCCGCAATGTCGCGGACGTCATGACCCGCGAGGTCGTCACGGCCAGCGACGAGGCTTCGCTGGGCGAGTTGGTCGAGCTGATCGAGAAGCACCACGTCAAGCGCATCCCGATCGTGCGGGACAACAAGCTCGTTGGCATCGTCAGCCGCGCCAACATTCTCGGCGCGCTGCTGTCGCGCGAGCCGGACAGTGTCGCCGGACTGCCCGACGACAAGAGGCTCCGCCAGGCCGTGGCCGAAGCGTTCGACAAGCAGGCCTGGAAGTCGCGGTGGCCGGTCAATGTCGTCGTCAGTGACGGCGTGGTCCATCTCTGGGGTTTCGTCGGGGGCGAGGACGTCCGGAAAGCCTACCGCGTGGCGGCAGAGAACGTTCCCGGCGTGAAGAAGGTCAAGAGCCACCTGCGCTCGATTCCGGCCACTGTCGGCATGGGCGTCTAGCGCAAGGCGATCAGGGGCTCTTCGATTCGAACCTCTCCAGCGTGAGGACGACCGGGGCATGGATTTCCCGGTCGGTCAGCGCGCGAGGTGCAGGCAGCCGGTATTGGACCTGATGGGCTGCGACGAGCCGCGCCATGAGAATCAGCTTGCGGCCCTCGGGCGAGAAGCTTGCGGGGAGCCGCAGGGCAAAGGGGATCGGAACCTGCCAGCCGCTGCGCACCACCTGCTCCGCGAGCAGTTCGCCGTCCGCCGAACGGGCGATGTCGAACAGCTGGAGCTGCAGCTCCACGCCCCGCGGCAGCGCGGCCTTCTCGGCCAGCGTGACGGCGCCGGAGATGACCGTCGCAGGTGGCAAGGTGTCGCCCAGCTTGGGCATGAGAAGGCTCGCGTGGAACATCAGGGCCTGCCCGCTGGCATCCAGCACGCAGGTGAAGCGGAACGGGACCGAGGTGCCGTTCCGGCGATGTCGCGATCCTGTTCCCGTGACGGTGGTCATGATCGGCTGGATACCCACCGCCTCGTCCGTTCGTTCGATGGAGAGCCACGGCGCGCCGTCGAGGCTGAGCAGGCCGAAGGCTGCGTCCGACTGCCGTGTCTCGAGGCCGGCCTTGCCGGCGCAGCGGGAGAGCATCGGGGTGGAGATGCCGCCGTCGGGGCCCGCCAGCGCCGGAGAGGCGATCGAAGCGGCAAGCAGGACGGGGAGAAGCCGATGGATGGTCGTCATGGGGCCCCTCGGCAGGCAAATGGCGGATTTCGATGGCTCAGCCTGCCTGCTTTTCGTGCCGCTTCATTGACCTGCATCAAGCGGCGATCTCCGCCCGCCGACCGGGTGCCGTTTGATCTGGATCAGTCCGGCCGGCCTCATTCCGCGCTAGCGTTAGGTCGAACGCGGGAAGGATCTTCCATCATGCAGGCTCTGCGGCGGATTGTGCGAACGGCCCTGGTGGCCGGCATTGCCACCGGTGCGTGCCTTGCTCCGGTCCTCGCGGGCGACTTGGCGGCCACGGGCTGGACCCTGGAGCAGGGCGTCGATCCGCCCAGTTATGCGCTGATCGAGCCGCGCAGCCGCAACCTCAATCTCGACGTCGTGGCGCTGGCCTGCGAGCAGGCAGAGGATCGCCGGGTCCTGCAGCTCCAGCTCTACCTGACGAACGACGGCCCGCTGATGCCCGATGGCGCGGCGGCGGGACGGGCGAAGGGCGATCCGCGCGCCGAGATCGTCATCGAAGACCATGTCTTTCCAGTCGGCCTGCTGTTCGCCGGAGACCATGTCGTGTTGAGCGACGAGACCCAGGCAATGTTCCCGCGCGTTTCGGAGCAGCTGCTCGATGCAATCGAGCAGGGCACGACGATGCAGCTGCGCTTCGACCTCGTCGCCGAACCGCCG
The DNA here is from genome assembly GCA_903929895.1 of uncultured Alphaproteobacteria bacterium. GTDB lineage: Bacteria > Pseudomonadota > Alphaproteobacteria > Reyranellales > Reyranellaceae > Reyranella. Next base: position 3,449 of record CAIYWM010000144.1, on the reverse strand, counting down.
GGAAAGCCCGCGGCCTTCGACGGCGAGGCGGTGGTCGACCTTCAGGATGGCCTGGCCGGCACTCAGGGAAAGGCCGTTGCCGCGGTGCGCCGCTGCGCCACGGGCCCGGCTCCCCAGAACGTCGCGCTCGCGATCCCGAGGCGCTGACCCTTCAAGGGAGATCGACCGAGCCTCGCGCGTCCCCTTCAGGCCAACCCTGCGCGCCGATCAGGGGAACGAACCGGACCGGCTCGAGGCGCTCCGTCCGATCGCGCCATCCTCCGACTTGCTCAGCTTGAGCGACATCGGCGGCGGCACTTCAACGATAGACGAGAACCGGTATGGTGCTGTGGGTCAACACCTTCACGGTCTCGCTTCCGAGAATCAGGGCCGCGGCACCGCGGCGGCCATGCGACGCCATGGCGATCAGATCGCATCCCTTCGCCGCGGCGGTGTCCGTGATGGCCTTGTACGGCATGGCATGCTCGACAGGGATGGCCTCGCACTCCACGCCGAGCGCCTCGGCCTGTCGCTTCGCTTCTTCCAGGCAGCGATTGGCGGCTTCGCTGGCATGCTTAGCGTAGGCGGACCGCGTCTCGGCAAGTTGAACGCTATCCATGGAGAAGACGTGGAAGGGCTCCATGACCGTGATTACGGTGACCTTTGCCTTGGCATCACGAGCCAACTGCAGGCCGTTTTGAATGGCCGTCGTGGAAAGCGCCGAGCCATCCGTTGGAATGAGGATGTGCTTGAACATGTCCTGATCCTCCCGATTGCAATCTGGGAACGATATCGCAACCGGGGCGCTCGCTTCTTGACTTGGATCAACCCAGCCGGAAACGCGTCGCCAGCTTGTCTCGCAGCAGCCCAGCACTGCCCGCCCATACACCCACGGGACGTGTTTCGGCAGGCTGCCGTCGAACTCGCCGTCTTCAGACGTTCATTCTAAGCTGTCTCCCGATTTACTCATGGTGGCGATTTCCAACCGATGAAACTTGCTGCGGGAGCACGGCGGCTCAGCGTGCGAGTCGTGCCGGGAACGACCGTTTCGGCACTTTATCAAAAGGCTCCCCATGCTCGCGCGCTGCTCGTGCTGGCGCATGGTGCAGGGGCTGGCATGACACACCCTTTCATGCTGGCCATGGCCGACCGGCTTGCCAAAGCAGGGGTGAGCACCCTCAGGTTCCAGTTTCCCTACATGGAGGCTGGCTCGAAGCGGCCCGACCCGCCGGCCACTGCGCATGCCGCGATACGTGCGGCCGTCCGCAAAGCGGTGAAGCTGGCTCCGGAGTTGCCGCTGTTCGCGGGAGGCAAGTCGTTTGGCGGTCGCATGACCTCCCAAGCCCAGGCGCTGGAGCCCCTGCCGCGGGTTCAGGGCCTGGTGTTCCTGGGGTTTCCCCTGCATCCGCCGGAAAAGCCCTCCATGGAGCGCGCAGCGCATCTCACCGACACCCATATTCCCCTGTTGTTCATCCAGGGCACGCGTGACGCATTCGCCCGGCCTTTACTCCTGCGAAAGGTCCTGAAGGGCCTGGGGAAGCGGGCGAGCTTCTGGCCGATCAAAGACGCCGATCATTCTTTCGGTGTCCTGGTTCGGTCGGGCCGGACAGGGCAGGAGGTTCTGGCCGAGACGGCCGACGTCGTCGGCAAATGGATAGCGTCTGGAAAGTTGGCCAAACGCGCCGCGGGATCTCGCACGGAGAAGGCGGTGGTAGTGGAGGCAGTCAGCCGCTAACCCGTCTCAGCTTGAATTTCCCTGCAATCAGGGAATTCAACAAGGAAATCATCGCCGATGTGGGCTAGCGGGCTGCCGAGATCCCCGAATTCTCTCACCTTTCCAGACATTCGGCCGATACCGGCCGGATTTTGAACAGGGAATTTGAAGCGCCGTAACAGGGAACGCTGAACCCCAAAACAGGGAATGCCAAACCCCAGAAAGGGCCCGACATCGTGAGGGTACTGATCGAGGAAGGGCTCACACCCGCTGATGCCATCACCCTTGACCACGGCCATCATGAAGTCGACCGCCGAAGGGCAGCGCGCCGACGTCGTCATCGCCATTGCCGGCGCCATGGACAGGCTCTGCGCCGACCGCATCGTGCGTCCCTAGACCCGCGTCTGTTTCGCCGACTCGATCCTGGGCGTCGGCGTCCGCGAGGGCACGCCGAAATCCGACGTCTTGACGGTCGAGGCGTTCAAGCGGTGCACACCGCGCCCGATGCCGCGGTCGACCGCACCAGGGCCGCTATCGGGGGCTGACGCGCGCCGTTGCGACAGATTGTGCAGCCCCAGACTCGGCAGAGTCGCGGTTCATCACGCACGCGGTAACGCGCAAGCAGCTATGGTATTGCCACTGATGACGTCTTTCCTTTCTACTTCCTTTAAGAGCAACGACCCGATGACCGGACAGAAGTTGCTCGTCGCCAACCGCGGCGAGGTCGCCATTCGCATATTCCGCTCGGTGGCCAATCTCGGCATGAGCAGTATCGCGGTCTATCCCGCCGACGACAGCGCCAGCCTTCATGTCGAGAAGGCCGATGCGGCGATCGTCTTGCCCGGCCGTGGCGTTGCCGCGTATCTCGATGGAGCAGCCATTTTGCGGGTGGCGAGAGAGGCGGGGGCGACAGCGATTCACCCCGGTTACGGCTTCCTGTCGGAGAATGCAGCCTTCGCGCGCGCCTGTGCCGCGGCCGGCATCGCCTTTGTTGGTCCGACGCCTGAGATACTTGACCTGTTCGGCGACAAGCACCGGGCGCGGCAGCTTGCCCAGCAGGTCGGTGTGCCGACCTTGCCGGGCACAGAGGCGCCCACAACCCCCGAAAAGGCTCGGGCCTTCATGGAGGGGCTTGGAGCGGGGGCGGCCGTGATGGTCAAGGCAGTTGCCGGCGGGGGCGGTCGCGGCATGCGGCCGGTCCTGACGGTTGGCGAGCTCGAGGAGGCTTTTGCCCGTTGCCGGTCGGAGGCGACCGCGGCCTTTGGCTCGGGTGACCTTTACGTCGAGCAGCTCGTCCGACAGGCGCGCCACATCGAGGTGCAGGTCATCGGTGACGGAGCGGGGGTGGCGCATCTGTGGGAACGCGACTGCTCACTCCAGCGCCAGCGGCAGAAGCTCGTCGAGTTCGCGCCCGCGCCGAATCTGGACGCTCATGTGCGGCAGCAATTGCTGGACGCTGCGCTGATGCTGGCGCGTGCCGCGAACTACCGCAGCCTCGGCACATTCGAGTTCCTCGTGGATAGCACCAATGGGGCCTTCTACTTCATCGAAGCCAATCCGCGCCTGCAGGTCGAGCATACGGTGACGGAAGCGGTAACGGGCCTGGACCTCGTTGAGCTGCAGCTCCGGCTGGCGGGCGGCGCCACGCTGGCGGAGCTTGGCCTTGCTAGCAGGGAAGGACCGGCGCCTCGCGGAATGGCGATGCAACTCCGCGTCAACGTCGAGACGATGCAGCCCGACTGTACGGCCAAGCCCG
>CAIYWM010000143.1 GCA_903929895.1 uncultured Alphaproteobacteria bacterium | reverse complement strand
GTCGGCAGGATGAGGAGCGGCCCGATGCCCATCTTGGCATTGGCGAGCTGGAAGAGCGGCACGTCGAACAGCGTGAGGTCGCCCAGGCCGCTCTCGGTCCCGGCCGGCCCCCACACCGTCGTGCCGGTGGCCAGCGAGGCGCGCATGAGCTGCGGCCAGCCGAACGTGTCGTGCGGGAGGATGCCGCGCAGGAAGGGCTGGTCGGCGCCGCTGCCCGGCTGGCCGCTCATCACCGGCTGCAGGTAGTTCTGCACCTGGATCGCCGGGATGTCGGTCAGCGGATTGTTGGCGACGTTCTGCTGCGCCATGGCCGGCGACGCGGCAAGAGCCAGCAGGACGGCGGCGGCCGATCGAGCGTTCGTCACTTCGCAAGGACGCGCAACAGGACTTCGTTGAAGGCATCGGCCGCCTCGTAGGCGACCCAATGGCCGGCACCGGGAATGACGTTCATCTCGAAGTCCGGCTGCAGGGCGCGGAACAGATCGATGCGCTCCTGGATGTGCGGATAGGTCGTCGAATCGAACTCGCCCCAGATGCCGGTGAGCGGCGTCTTCACCCGCGGCAGCACTTCGCTGAGCTTGAAGGCCTGGCCCATGATGCGGCTGCGGGTCCTGGCGCGCGTGGTGTTCAGGATCTGCATGTGGATCGCCACGCCGTCGACCTTCTTCGGGTCGTGCAGCATCAGGATCTCGAGATTGCGTCGCGCCTCCTCTGCCAGCGTCTTGGGCGGCATCTCGGGCAGCAGCTTGTGCAGCTTCGGGCCGGGCTTGCGCGTGGCCTTGAGGCCGCCGGCGCCGACCAGCGCGATTCGGGTCAGCCGGTCCTCGAACAGAGTGGCGATGTGGCCCGAGACCATGCCGCCGAAGGAGAAGCCCGCGATGGCGAAGGGCTGGTGCCGGGGCAGCAGCTCCTCCATCGCGTACTGCACGCAGTGCGTGACCGACCAGATGTCGTTCACGTCGTCGGGCGGGTCGCTGTCGCCGAGCCCCGGCAGGTCGGCGGCGTAGACGGTGAAATGCTCGCTGAGCGGCAGGACGTTGCGGATCCAGTGGATCCACGAGCCCGAGCCGCCGTGGAACAGCAGCAGGATCGGCTTGCGCGAGTCGGCGCCGAACACGTGCCACATCATCGTACCGGCGCCGCCGGCGCTGCGCGGACCCATGGGCACGCGGATCGCCTGCGAGAAGGCGGCGACGGCGTCGATCTGTTCGGCGGCGGTGCGGCCGTCCGGCAATGTCGGGACGGCGGAGAAATCCAGACTCATGCCTTGATCGCCCCCAGCAGGCGCTCGACGAATTCCGGTGCCTTCTTGCGGTCGATCCACCGCAGCACGGTGACGAGGTCGTTCTCGGGATCGATCCAGACGATGTGGCTGCCCCAGCCCAGCGCGAAGTAGCTGCTCTCGGAGGCGGCGGCGAACTGCCTGCGGCCGGTGTTGAGCCACCACATCAGCCCGTAGAAGGGCGCGACCGGGCAGGGCTTCACCAGCTCCTGGGTCCAGCCCTCGGGCAGGATCCGCTTGCCGTCCCAGACGCCGCCCTGCGCCACCAGCCGTCCCATCAGCGAGAGGTCGCGCGCCGAGATGACGATGCCGCCGCCCCAGTGGCCGCCGCCCGGCACCGACAGAATCTGCTTGCCGTCGATCGTGTCGTAGGAGTTGCGATAGCCGTCCCACGTCCAGCCCTGCGAGCCGCCGATCGGATCCATGATGCGCCGCTTCAGCACCTGCGGCAGCGGCTCCCTGAAGACCTGCAGCAGCGAGCGCGACAGGCGGTTCACGCGGACGTCGTTGTATTCGTAGAAGGTCCCCGGCTTCTTCATCGCGCGCCGCGTGCCCTTGGGCGCGTCGGCGACGGCCAGGCCGACCACGCGATTGTGATCGATACGGTCCTCCTTGCCGAAGACGGTGCCTGACCATTCGCTGGTCTGGGTCAGCAGGTGGCGCCAGGTGATGTCGCGGTTCTGCTCGCTGGTGAACCCGTCATCGAGCGCGTAGTCCGCGACCCTGTCGTCGAGGCTTTTGATCAGCCCGTCGCCCAGCGCCAGGCCCGCGAGCAAGGCGAGGTAGCTCTTGGCGACGCTGAAGGTCATGTCGGCGCGGTCGACGTCGCCCCATTCGGCGATCTTGTGGCCGCCGCGATAGACGAGGCCCGCCGGCCCGCCGCGCGGCGTCACCGGCCCCAGCACCTCGTTGTCGGGGGCCTTCTCGCCCGAATCGTAGGTCATCACGAACTGCCCGTCGGGCATGTACATGCTGGCCGGCCAGTTGGACTGGGCGGCCAAGGCGAAAGCGATGGCGTCGTTCAGGTCGTTCATGCCCGCAATCAACATTGGAGCCCGTCCGGGAGCAAGCGTAGAAAGCGGGTCATGGCCACTGCACATCCGATCCCCACATCTGCTAACCCCGCTTCGATCACCATCCGCCGTCCCGACGACTGGCACGTCCACCTGCGCGACGGCGCGATTCTGGCGGCCTGCGCCGTGCACACCGCGCGCCAGTTCGGCCGCGCCATCATCATGCCGAACCTGGTGCCGCCGGTGACGAAGGTGGCCGAGGCCAGCGCCTATCGCGACCGCATCCGCGCCGCGGTGCCGGCGGCGCTGAACTTCGAGCCGCTGATGACCTGCTACCTGACCGACGGCGCCGACCCGGCCGAGCTCGCGCGCGGCAAGGCGGAGGGCGTCTGGGTCGCGGCCAAGCTCTACCCGGCGCATGCCACGACCAATTCGGCGCACGGCGTGACCTCGATGGACCAGGTCGCGAAAGGGCTGGAGGCGATGGAGAAGGCCGGCATGCCGCTGCTGGTCCATGGCGAGGTGACCGATCCCGAGGTCGACATCTTCGACCGCGAGGCGGTGTTTTTGGACAAGGTGATGGCGCCGCTGCTGAAGCGCCACGAGGGCCTCAAGGTGGTGCTGGAGCACATCACGACCCGCGAGGGCGTGGCCTTCGTCGAGGCCAACCCGGGCCGGATGGGCGGCACGATCACGCCGCATCACCTCAGCTACAACCGCAATGCGATCTTCAAGGGCGGGATCCGTCCGCACCTTTACTGCCTGCCGATCGCCAAGCGCGAGGAGCATCGTCTCGCTCTGCGGAGGGCGGCGACCTCCGACAGCGGTCTGTTCTTCCTTGGCACCGATACCGCGCCGCACACGACCGACACCAAGGAGTGCGCCTGCGGTTGCGCCGGCGTGTTCAACGCGCCGGTGGCGATGCAGGTCTACACGCAGGTCTTCGCGGAAGAGGGCGCGCTTGCCCATCTCGAAGCCTTCGCCTCGCTGAACGGCCCGCGCTTCTACGGCCTGCCGGCCAACGAGGAGCGCGTCACGCTTCACGCCAGGCCCCTCGACATCCCCGACCGCGTAGCGGTCCCGGGCGGCGGCAAGGACATCACCGTCTTCCGCCCCGACACGCCGGTGGATTGGAGCTTCTAAGCCCGCTCAAAGATCGCTCGCGTTGGGGTGAATGACCCTTTAACTTTGGTGTCATGAGCAAACGAGGCATTCCCGACGGCGCCGTCGTCCGCGGCACCGACAAGGGCTACGACGATCCCCCCAAGGCTCCCCTGACGCCCGGCAGCGAACGGCCGGTCGAGCAGGTCGACAAGGTCTATCCCTATCTGCGGCCGCGCGATGCCGCGACGCTGATCCTGGTGCGCATGCAGGGCAGCACGCCGGAGGTCCTGATGGGCTGCCGCGCCGCCGCCCACGCCTTCATGCCCAACCGCTACGTGTTCCCGGGCGGCAAGGTCGATCCCGACGACGCGCGCGTGCCCGTCGCGACCTCGCTCGATCCCTTCGTCAACGAGCGCCTGATGCGCGCGGCCTCGGCGCAGCGCGCGCGGGCTCTGGCCGTCGCCGCGGTGCGCGAGACCTTCGAGGAGAGCGGCCTGATGCTGGGCAAGCCTCTCGAGGGCGGCGCGCCCCGGAAGGACTATGGCGAGCACTGGAAGGGCTTCCTCGACCAGGGCATGGCGCCGGCGCTCGACTGCCTCGACCTGATCGCGCGTGCGGTGACGCCGCCCGGCCGGCCGCGCCGCTTCAATGCCCGCTTCTTCATGGCGCGGGCCGAGGATGCGTCGGGCGAGATCCGTCATTCGAGCGAGATGGGCGACATCCGCTGGGTGAAGCTCGACGAGGCGCGCGAGCTGCCCCTGCCGACCATCACCGGGCTGATCCTGGGCGAGATCGGACGGCTGGTGAAGGAACCGCCGGACCGCACGGTGCAGCGCAAGATCCCGCTCTTCACGACGGTGCATCGCAAGCACCTCATGATCGAGGAATAGGATCGTGGCGGTGCGTGACGACGACGCGCCCCGATCCGCAGAGCCTCCGCTAGCCGCTCCCCGGCGCTCCGGCGCCGTGCCGGTGCTGCGCGGCGGCGTGCGCCTGCGCACCCTGGTCTTCATCCGCTGGGGCGCCGTGGCGGGACAGGCCTTCACCGCCGCCGTCGTGCACTGGGGGCTGGGGTTCGGCATGCCGGTCCTGGCGGTCGGCGGCACGATCGCGCTCTCGGCCCTGCTCAACCTCACGGTCAGCATCGGCCGGCCGGGCTCGGCGCGCATCGACGACCGCGAGGCGGCGATCTTCCTCGCCTTCGACATCCTGCAGCTGGCTGTGCTGCTCTACCTCACGGGCGGTCTCACCAATCCGTTCGCGCTGCTGCTGCTGGCGCCGGTCGCCATCGGCGCCACCATCCTGTCGCTGGCGAGCAACGTCGCGCTCACGCTGCTTACGATCGCCAGCATTGCGGTGCTGGGGCTGTTCCATCAGCCGCTGCCGTGGAAGGGCCCACCGCCCGACCTGCCCGACATGTATCAGGTGGGCGTCTGGGCCGGCCTGTCGCTCACCACCATGCTGATCACGCTCTACGGCTGGCGGACGGCGGAGGAGGCGCGCCAGATGGCCGATGCCCTGGCCGCCGCGCAGGCAGCACTCGCGCGCGAGCAGCAGCTCTCGGCCCTGGGTGCGCTGGCGGCCGCCGCGGCCCATGAGCTGGGCTCGCCGCTCTCGACCATTGCCGTGATCACCAAGGAGATGCAGCGCGAGATCGAGTTCGACGATCCCCTGCGCGAGGATGTGGAGCTGCTGGCTGCCGAATCGGAGCGCTGCCGCTCCATCCTGGCGCGGCTCTCGACGGATCCCGCAGGAGACGTTTCCGATTCCTACACGCTCGTGCCGTTGCCGGCGCTCATCGAGGCGGCGGCGCAGAACTATGCGCGTGAGGAGATCGACATTGCCTTCGAGGCCGGTCCGGTCGGAGAGAGCGTGCCGAAGACGGCGCCCATCCAGTTGCGCAGTCCGGAAATCATGCAGGGTATCGGAAACATCGTACAGAACGCCGTTTCCTTCGCCCGGCGCGAGGTCCAGGTCACCACCCGCTGGACCCGGGACTGGTCGGAGGTCGAGGTCGTCGACGACGGGCCGGGCTTCTCCGAGGCGCTGCTCGACGAGCTTGGAACCCCGTTCATTTCGACCCGCCAGGGCCAGGAGGGCCACATGGGCCTGGGCGTCTTCATCGCCAAGACGCTGCTGGAGCGCACCGGCGCCAACGTCACCTTCGGCAATCGCAGCGCCACGGGCGGTGGGGCCGCCGTTTCGGTGCGCTGGCCAAATCCGGTCTTCAAGGCTACATAGCGGCCGATGTCGAAGGAGTCGCCATGACCCAGGACAGCGGCGCCCCGCGCCCCTTGTCGCCTGTGATCGCCGGCACGACGAACAACAAGGACCGTACCTTGCTGATCGCGGACGATGATGCAGCTTTCCGCAACCGTATTGCGCGTGCGCTGGAGCAACGCGGTTTCATCGTCACCGCCGTGGGCTCCGTGGCCGAAGCGCTGGCCCAGACCGCCCGGCCGCCCGCCTTCGCCGTGCTCGACCTGCGGCTGGCCGACGGCAACGGGCTGGAGTTGGTCGGGCCGCTGCGCCAGGCGCGTCCCGACATCCGGATCGTCGTGCTGACGGGCTACGGCAACATCGCGACCGCGGTGGCTGCCGTGAAGGAAGGCGCCGTCGACTATCTCGCCAAGCCGGCCGACGCCGATGCCATCGAGCAGGCCCTGACCGCGCACGGCCGCAAGCTGCCGCCGCCGCCCAGCAATCCCATGTCGGCCGACCGCGTGCGTTGGGAGCATATCCAGCGCGTGTTCGAGCAGTGCGACCGCAACGTCTCGGAGACGGCGCGCCGCCTCAACATGCATCGCCGCACCCTGCAGCGCATCCTGGGCAAGCACGCCCCGCGCGAGCACTGAGGCTTCAGCCTCAAGTTAACCACCAACCTCATCCTGAGGAGGCCGCGCAGCGGCCGTCTCGAAGGATGAGGTTGCTTGTTGAATGACTGCTAGGCCCGCCGGCTCGCGGCGTTCCAGTACTGCTCCAGATTCGAGATCAGCGCCGGGCTGAAATGGCAGTAGGCCTGCTCGCGCGCGTAGAGCGCGGCGTAGCGCCGGAACGTGTCGAGCGGTTCAACGCCCAAGCGTAGCGCGCGGCGGTTGCCGATGGCGCCGACCGCGCCCGATCCGGTCAGCCGGTCGATGACGCGGGTGATGGTCGCATCGATCTCCTCCGGCGCCACGACCTCGTCGCAGATCATGCGGCCGACCTCGGAATCGCACTCGATGCGGCGCTCGTACATGATCGCCTGGCGCGCGAGCCGGTCGCCCACGAAGCGTGACAGGCGCAGGTTCGCCATCGCGGGGATGATACCTTCCTTGCGCGCCGGCAGGGTCATGTAGGCGTCGCGGCCGGCGATGTTGAAGTCGGTCGCCAGCAGGATCTGGCAGCCGCCGCCGATGGCGAAGGTCTCGACCGCCGAGATCCAGAGCTTCTCGATCGAATCGCCCGCCACCTCGTCGGGCGACACGTCGGGCCGGGCGAGACCGCGGAACATCTTGTTCACGAAGCCCATGTCGCGGATCAGGAACCACAGGAACGGGATCTTGCCGTAGTAGAGGTGCGTGAGGTTGATGCCGGCATTGTAGACGCGGCGGCCGGCATACTTGCCCTCCGGCACCACGTCGCCGCGCAGCACCGCGACCTCGCTCTGCCGGTCGAGGATGCAGACATCGGCGCCGATCTCGGTCGCGGCCTGGGTGGCATTGTCTTCGGAGTTGAGGAAGCGGCGGTTGGACAGCAGCAGCACCGCCGCCTTCCCGTGCCGCTCGACCCTGGCGCCGCCGAGATCGAGGCTGCCGTCGCGCTGGAACTTCGCGAGCGCGTCCGCCGACTCTTCGCGGGGCAACAGCATCGCGTGGCAGAGGTGAAGGCCGCACTCGGGATCGGCGAGGAACTGGTTGAACAGGATGCCCTGGTCGATCTCCACCCCGTCCTTTTCGGATTGGCGCAGTTCGGCTTCGGCCGCGACCTGCGCTTGCGTCGGCGCGAGGCCGGGCACGAGCGCGGCGGCGTCGTAGACCAGCCGCTCGATGCGCACGAACTTGGCGCGGTTGTCGGTCAGCCTGTCATAGAGCGTGCGGGCGTGACGGCGCAGGAAGACAAAGCGGGCCTCGCGCGCGGCCTGCTTCAGGGACTCGGCCAGATCATGCGTGGCCGCATCACGGTTCGGCTTGGCGGGCAGGCGCGCGAGTCGCTCGGCAGTGTCGCGCCACCAGGTGGAGAAAGCAGCCACGTCGGCCGCGAAATCGCCGCTGGCCGCGACCGGCGCCATCCCATCCATCACGACGTTCCTGCCCGAAGAATTATGGAGCGGGCGACGGGATTCGAACCCGCGACCTACGGCTTGGGAAGCCGACGCTCTACCCCTGAGCTACACCCGCATTGGCACCATTCTAGCGCGCGGTTGCGCCCGAGGTCCAATCGTGTATCTCAGGCATATGCTCGATGAAGTCCTCACGCCCGAAGAGCGCGCCGTCGTGGCGCGCGCCAAGACGTTCGCCGAAGAACAGGTCGCGCCCAATGCCGCGCGCTGGGAGTGGGAGCGGCGCTATCCGCTCGAGGCCATCAAGGCGGCCTGCGCCCTCGGCCTCAATACGATCGAACTGGCGAAGAAGCATGGCGGTCAGGGCCTGTCCTTCTCCTGCAAGCTGCGCGCCTTCGAGGAGATCGCGCGGCACGACTTCGCCTTCGCCTTTGCGCTGATCAACCACCACAATGCCTGTGCGCGCTTCGCCCGCGACGGCCAGCCGGCCCATGTCGCGCGCCTGCTGCCGCGCATGCTGACCGGCGACCTGATCGGCTGCGCTGGTCTCAGCGAGCCCGGCGTCGGTAGCGACTTCGGCGGCCTCGAAATGGAAGCCGTGCGGGTGGAGGGCGGCTGGAAGGTGAACGGCGCCAAGGCCTGGATCACCAATGCCGCCGTCGCGGGTCTTTCCGTCGCCTATGCGCAGACCGATAAAGCACAGGGCTATCGCGGCATCATCTGTCTCGCCATCGAGGCGGAGCGGCCGGGCTTCCATCGCGAGAAGCCGTTCGAGCTGCATGGCGGTCACGCGATCGGCGTCGGCGGCTTCCGGCTGGTCGACTATTTCGCGCCCGACGAGGCGGTGCTGCATCCACCGGGCAAGGCCTTCAAGGCGGCGCTGGCCGGCATCAACGGTGCCCGCGCCTATGTCGCGGCCATGTGCTGCGGCATGCTGCAGGCGTCGCTGGAAACGGCGGTGCGCTACACGCAGCAGCGCCAGACCTTCGGCCAGCCGGTGATCGAGCATCAGGGCGTGCGCTGGAAGCTGGTCGATGCCGCGACCGATCTCGAGGCTGCCCGCCTGCTCTGCTATCGCGCTGCCCGCCTGATCGACGAGGGCGCCGACGCCGTGCTGCCGGCTGCATATGCCAAGAAGTTCGCGACCGACATGGCCGTGCAGCGCATCGCCGACTGCATCCAGGCGATGGGCGCCAACGGCCTGCGCGCCGAGTATCCACTGGCCCGTCATCTCGCGGGCGCCAAGATCGCGGCCTACACCGACGGCTCGATCGAGATGATGAACGAGCGCATCGGCGCGGGGCTTGGCTCGGTGTTTGGAGCGACGGCCTAGAACGCATGACCCCTCAGCCCCTTCGGGGCACCTCCCCATTCAGATGAGACCTCTGCGAAACGAGGTTTTTGAGCGATGGGGTTGGCATTTTCCGGCATCGGGCGGGAGAAGTTCGCCCGACGATCGGTGTGAGGTGAGGAGGAAGGGTGCCGTCAGGGCGTAAGGACGGCGGCGCGCCTTAGGT
>CAIYWM010000142.1 GCA_903929895.1 uncultured Alphaproteobacteria bacterium | reverse complement strand
TTTGACGTTGCGGCAGACGCGGCGAATGGTGCCGTTCATATTCTCGATGATGTTGGTGCAGGCGAGCGACCGGCGCAGCTCGGCAGGAAGCCTGAGACGGGTGACGGTGAGGATTTCGTCGATGCCCGTAAGGTAAAAAAACAGAAACGACCGACAGATCAGTCAGTTAGGCGGCTTCGCCTAGCGGTTCATTCGGTGGCCCCGTACAATTTCCAGACGGCCCACGACGCCGTCGCCGGGGTCAGGACAGAGCAGGAGGCGGTTATGGATTGGGCGCGCATCCTGGCCTACGTGACGGGGACGGTGGATCAGGAGCTGCTTTACGCAGGGCAGGCCCAGCCTTATAGTGAACTGAAGTGCCTCGATCCTTGACTCCGCTGCTCTTGCGCCGTCGCACCGTTCTTACGACCGCCTCCGCCAGCCTCGCCCTGCCGCTGATTGGCGCTTGTGCCGGTTCGGCGCAGTCTGGCGCCGACTCGTTCGTATTCACCGACGGCATCGGCCGACGCGCAAGCGGTCCCAACCTCGCCATGCTTAAGGGCGGACAGGCGGCGTTCCCGCGTGCCGACCGTCGGACCTGGTGGCAGCCGGGTTACAGTGTCGATTCCTTTTCGCGGCTTGACGGCATTTTCCCCGCCTCGACTGCCCGCGCGGCGGACGTGGCTTCGCCCTGGCAGCGGGCCGCACGCGAACCCGATATCCGCTATACCAGCCCGGCTTCTCTTGGCGGCGGCCGCTACGACATCGACGGTTATCTCGACCGCAATCCGGTAACCGGCCTGCTGATCGCCCGCAACGACACGATCCTGGTCGAGCGCTACCAGTACGACCGTGATGAGGCCATGCGTCTCACCTCCTTTTCGATGGCCAAGACTATCATTGCCCTGTTGGTTGGCCTGGCGCTCGAGGATGGCCTGATCCGCTCCCTCGGCGATTCGGCCGCGACCTACGCGACGACCCTGGAGGGCACCGAATATGGCCGTACGCCGATCCGGGCGCTGCTCACGATGTCGTCGGGCGTGAAGTTTCGCGAGGAATATGATGGGGACGACGATTCGGCCCGCCTATCGCGCGCGACCTTCGTCGGGTTCAGTGCGGGCGGTGCCGCCGCCGTTCGTGCGTTCAACGAGCGCATCGCTACGCCTGGCGCGCGTTGGCACTACGCCTCGGCCGAGACCTACGTTCTGGCGATGGTCTGCCGTTCCGTCTTCGGCCGGCCGCTGACCGCGGTGCTGCAGGAGCGCGTTTGGCAGCCGATGGGAGCGGAGGCCGCCGCGACCTGGCTCACCGATCGGTCCGATCTCGAGATCGGCTATATGGGGTTCAACGCGGTCCTCCGCGACTATGCCCGTCTTGGCCGGCTACTGGCCGACGGTGGCCAAGCCTCGTCCCGTCAGTTGGTCCCGAGATCGTGGGTCGCCGCCATGACGGCGGCGGCCTTCACGCCCGGACAGACCGGCCGGCCCTTCGGCTATGGCTACCAGACTTGGATTCTGCCCGGCCGCGATCCGTCCTTCGGCCTGTTCGGTGTGCGCGGCCAGTACATTCTCGTCGACCCGGCACGCCGGCTCGTGATGGTCAATACCGCGGTACGCAGCGATGCGCGCGACCGCGGCAATGCCGACACCTTTGCCCTGTGGGAAGGGGTGCGCGCGACGCTGCGCGGCTGAACTTTCGTCCTCCGTCCATCCGCTAGGCGCCGAGCCAAGACGGCTGTCCATGCTCGAAAGTCCATCCAGCCAGGAATTTTGTCGATGAAGACTGCGGTCGACGAAATTCGGCAATCGAATAGAGCTCCGCTCTCTTGCAACGCAGCTCATCTCTTGCAGCGTAGTCTCCATGCATGGGTTCTTAGCGCGCCTGCCTCCGAGCGACGCAATAGCGGCCGGCGACACGCCCGGCACCGCGACGGCGGTGCAGGGTCAGTCACGGCAAACGGTTCAGGCCGCGCGACGCTCGTAGCGATAGTGCAGGCCGGTATGTTGCCGCCGCAGGACCGTCAACTGATGTCGCAGGGCGACGAGTTCGAGCTCCAGGGTGAGGCGATTACGAAACCGGAACGAGAGCAGGGAGCCGAGGGCGGACAGAAGCGTAAGCATGCCGATGACGGTATGACTGCGTCGCCAAAAACTCTATGCTTTCTCCGCTTCTTGGAGTTTTGAGTAAGCTCAGGCTGTTCAGAGTTTCCTTAATCTAGTTTGAGATTGGCTTGGGCTGCAATGTGGCTCCATCGGGAGATTTCCTGTCTAACAAAGCGGCTGAAATCGGCGCGGCTCTCCAATTCGACGCGGGCCGCCTGCTCGGGGGATGTCCCGCTCTTTGTTGAAAATCGCTCAGCAGGCGCTCTCAGTTTTTGAGCCTATGCGGCCTTGGCGTGCAGTTCAAGGTTTGGGCTGATGGCGTGCCTGGCCTGATGGGCCAGCA
>CAIYWM010000141.1 GCA_903929895.1 uncultured Alphaproteobacteria bacterium | reverse complement strand
CTCCAGCGCCCGGGGGCGGAGGCGGGATCGCCACTCATCGGGCCGACCGTCCCGCGGCGAGGTTGACAAAAAGGGCACGGCGCAGGATTTCCGATGGAGGAAGCGGACTCCGTACGGGAACAAACACTGTGCCCCCTCCGTTGCCATGCCCGGTGTATCGAGCCGCAGGGGGTGTCCGGTATCTCCCGGACTGTCGGCTCGTGGAGTACGCAATGGAAAAGACGTCGATCCTCGTCCTTATCGCCGAGGACGAAGCGGAAATTCGCAGCATCCTGGAAATCGCCTTCGAGGACGGCGGCTTCGATGTCGTCCTGGTCGCGACCGGCGAGGAGGCCCTCGAAGCGCTCGACGCGCAGGGCGAGGCGCTGCGCGCCGTGGTGACGGACATAAACCTCGGCGGCGACGCGTCGGGCTGGGACGTGGCGCGACACGCGCGGGAACTCAAGGCGGACATGCCTGTCGTCTATATGACCGGAAGCGAGGGCAAGGACTGGGCCTCGCTGGGCGTGCCGAACAGCATCCTGATCTCGAAGCCGTTCGCCCCGTCGCAGGTGCTGACGGCCGTCTCCCAGCTCCTGAATGCCGGCTCGACGCCTGCCGGTTGAGGGCCGGCCGGGCTGGGATCGCTGATCTTCATGAGGCGTGCTGTCTACACAGGGGGACCCGTTCCGCCAACGGCCTTGCCAAGCCTCGCTCCGGCGGAAAACATGCAACGTCGCCAACGGTCGCCTGTTGGCGGGACCAACATGTCTTCGGGAGAGGTTCCATGTCGATGAAGGTGCCGTTCGCGGCGATGTTCCTGATCCTGGCCGGCTGCAGTGGCAGCGACACCGGGACGACCGGCACCGCCGGTGGCAACGCCGGCGCCACCGGCGCAGCGCCGGAGCGCTACATGGGCGGCCGCTCCAACGTCAACGCGACCTGGAACGGCACCACCAGCTCCTCGACCATGCTCATGCAGCGCATCAAGGAAGACTCGGCCCGCGGCGCCGACAGCGGCGGCGGCGACACGAAGTACTGAGGCCGCAGCGCGCGGGTTGTTTCTCTGCGCAGACTTCCGAGAATACTGGTTTAGCGGCGATTGAAGGCCGCAATCTCCGCATCGGCTGCGGCGTGGATGGCCAACGGCATCGCCCGCACCTGTCGGCTGACTCACCTCTCTCTTCCCGACCGCGTACACTGCGGCGCGTCGGGAGACCCTTGGTTGCACAAGCATTTCTCGCTGGCGGCGAATTTCCGTACCACGTTCTCTTTTATGGTTGTACGGCCTCGCAAATCCCCCGTACATGAATGCTCGGGGGGAGAAACAATGAAAATTCAGCTATTGGGTGTCCTTGGGGCAGCCTTTGTCGTGTCCGCATGTGCCGGACGTGCGCCGGCGCCCGTTGCGGTCGTTCAGGCGCAGGACCGTTACATGGATTGCGCGGCGATCAACGCCGAGGTTCAGGCCAACAACAAGAAGGTGATCGAACTCGGCGGCGAGGAAGGCGCCAAGGTGGCGCAGAACGTGGCCGCCGGCGTAGCCGGTCTCATCATCTGGCCGCTCTGGTTCGCCATGGACTTCCAGGGGGCCGCCCCCAAGGAGATCGCCGCGTTGCAGGCCCGTCAGCAGTATCTGGCAACGCTTGCCGAGCAGAGGTGCGGCGCCGTCATGCCGCTGCCCATACAGAACGTTCCGCCACCGGCCACAACAACGGTGGCTCCGTCGGCTGTGCCGGCGCCCGTCGTACCCGCTTCGTCGACCCCGCCAGGCACCGAGCCCATAGCGCCGCCGGTTCGAGAGTTGAGCTGCATCAATCCAGATGGCTCCTTCCTGCGGACGACAGCCGAGAGCTGCCCTCCTCCGTCGCAGCCTCTTCAACTGTAGGCCTCTGCGAGCCCTGCGGTGGGGTTCGCTCTCAATCGATCGCCGATCGGCCGGGCTTCACGCCCTACCCCACCGCCAACAACCGCAACAGCTTCGTCTGGCGCTTCAGCAGATCCGCCAGCGTGTAGCGGTCGAGCACGGCCATGAAGGCTGCCAGCGCCTCGTCGAGGACGCGGGTCAGGTCGCAGGCGGGAGCGATGGCGCAGGTGTCGCAGTCGACCAAATCGAAACCGTCCTCCATCTGCCGCACCACGGTGCCGACGTTGATCTTGTCGGCGGGCCGGGCCAGGCGGATGCCGCCGGCGCGGCCGCGCACGCCCTCGATGTAGCCCGCCTTGCCCAGATCGTGCGCCACCTTCATCAGGTGGTTCTGCGAGATGCCGTAGCCGCGCGCGATCTCGGCGATCGAGCAGACGCGGTCGGGCTGGGTGCCTAGATAGGTGAGTACGCGCAGCGCGTAGTCGGTGTAACGGGTCAGGCGCATCTGGTCGTTGGTCCCTGCGACACGGTGGCGAACGGGCGTTTATAATACATGTATTCTATTTACATGTTTAGTCTCTCGCCATAGATGTATCCTAGATACATGATTGGAGCGAGGCGATGAGCGGCCTGGCATTTGATGAGATCGAAGGCGTCGACGAAGAGAGCCTGGCCCGGCTGGTGGACCGCTTCTACGCTGCCGTCCGCGCCGACGCGCTGATCGGCCCGGTCTTCAACGACGCGATCGACGACTGGCCCCTGCATCTCGACAAGCTCGCCGCCTTCTGGTCGTCCCTGATGCTGACCAGCGGCCGCTACAAGGGCGTGCCGATGGCGGCCCATCTGAAACACCGCGCGCGGATCACGCCCGCGATGTTCGACCGCTGGCTCGTGTTGTGGCGCGAGGCCACCGAGGCGGAGATGCCGCCCGCCGCCGCGCGCTCGATGCAGGCCAAGGCCGCCCGCATCGCGGAGAGCTTCAAGCTGGCGCTCGGCAGCCGGGCGCTCCAGGGCATAGGTTGAGAAGGAGAAGTGTCATGACCGTCACCACCCAAATTCCCGCCGTCGATCCCGCCCTGCACCACAAGGCGCGCGGCGTCAGCGACCGCCTCGCGCTCGGCTTCACCAAGACCCTGCGCTTCTGTGCCGACACCTTCTTCGCCAGGCGCTACGGCCATCGCGCCATCGTGCTGGAGACGGTCGCGGCGGTGCCCGGCATGGTCGGTGCCACCCTCACCCATCTGCGCTGCCTCAGGAACATGTGCGACGACAAAGGCTGGATCCGCACGCTCATGGAAGAAGCGGAGAACGAGCGCATGCACCTCATGACCTTCATCGAGGTGGCCAAGCCCACTCTGTTCGAACGACTGGTGGTGCTGGGCGTGCAGTGGGTGTTCTATCTCGCCTTCTTTGCGCTCTACCTGGTGAGCGCGCGCACGGCGCACCGGGTCGTCGGCTATTTCGAAGAGGAGGCGGTGATCAGCTACACCCACTTCCTGGCCGAGCTGGACGAGGGCCGCACGCCCAACGTCCCCGCGCCCGCTATCGCGCGGCACTACTGGAAGCTGCCCGACGACGCCACGCTGCGCGACGTGGTGCTGGTGGTGCGCGCCGACGAAGCCCATCACCGCGACGTCAACCACGGCTTCGCCAACGAGCTGGCCGGCCGCCCGGCCACGACGGCGGCGGCGCCCTATCCCGAGCACGCGGATGACATCAGGCTGGCGGCGTAGAATCGTCCAATCATCATCCTCCCCATTCAGATGGGGAGGTGGCGGCGTCATCGCCGACGGAGGGGTGAGAGGTGAGGCACGGGCGTGCATGACCCCATCGCCCCGTATGACGGGGCACTTCCCCATTTGAATGAGACCTCTGCGAAACGAGGTTTTTGAGCGATGGGGTTGGCATTTTCCGGCATCGGGCGGGAGAAGTTCGCCCGACGATCGGTGTGAGGTGAGGAGGAAGGGTGCCGTCAGGGCGTAAGGACGGCGGCGCGCCTTAGGT
>CAIYWM010000140.1 GCA_903929895.1 uncultured Alphaproteobacteria bacterium | reverse complement strand
TGGGGCATGGCGCTCGACAGACTCGAGGAGCTGTTCGCGTGAACCTCACCCATTTTGACGGGCACCTCGACAAGCTGCGGGCCGTTTACGACGCCCCACGCATCGCGGTGCCGCGGACCGTCTTCAACGCCGTCCTCGGCCGCCCGGAAGCGGTTTCCCCGTCCCCTCATTCGGCCTAAGCTGGGGCGGTCTGATCAGAGCTTTCTGAACCGAAGGAGGCTTGCATGCCTGCACTCTCGCTCGACCACTACAACGTCTATTGCAACGACCTCGAGGCGACCGTGCGCTTCTACGAGCGCTATGTCGGGCTGACCAACGGCGATCGTCCGCCCTTCCCCTTCCCCGGCGCCTGGATGTACGCGGGGGACAAGGCGATCCTGCATCTCATCTCCGAGAGCGGCCGCACCGACCAGGGCAGCGGCGCGATCGACCATATCGCCATCAACTGCGCCGACATCCGCGGCACCCTAGATCAGATCAAGCAGGACGGCCTGCCCTTCGAGGTCAAGAAGGTGCCGGCGCGCCCGCTCCAGCAGGTCTTCGTCCATGATCCCGACGGCGTGATGATCGAACTCAACTTCTGGCACGAGGAAGACGTGGCGGAACTCAAGGGCTACGACCCGATGAGCAACAAGATCACAGCCGAGAAGCAGAAGGTTCCGGCCTAACGAACACGGCGACGGATCCGGACATTCAATCGAGCGTCGGCGTGGCAGCGAGCTGTTCCCAGTAGTCCGCAGGGAGCAGATCGCGCCCGGCGAGCAGGCAGTTGAGATAGGCCCGTTTCGGCCGGAGACCATCGCCCTGCATGAGCGCCACATAGACGATCGCCTCGACCTCCTGGCCGGTGTCGCTGCGCATCACGCGGATCGTGCGGCGTTCATAGTGGCCACCCGCGACGCCTTCGTAGATGTCGAGCACCTCGAAGCCCTCCTCGGGCAGGGCGTTCAGCGTGCCGTGCACGACGGCGCCCTCCGCCGGCACGATGTTGGCGGCCGCGCCGCCGCCCATGTCGCGCTCGGGCTTGTCGAAGGCAAGCCGCCAGCCGTCGAGCCGGCCTGCGATGCGCTCGCCACGCGGCACCCCTCGTGGCGCCAGCCGCTGATCGAACAGGCGTACAGGATCCATGTTGGAACCGTAGGCGAAGTACCAGGTCAGGCCATTCGCCATACGCGCACCCCTTCTTCGTAACCGCGGATCTCGACGGGGCCGAGATCGACGGCGCCCTCGCACGGGGTCGAATCATGCACCGACTGCGAGATCAGCAACTGCGCTCCCATTTCCTTGGTGAGCTGCTCGAGGCGTGCGGCGAGGTTCACCGTGTCGCCGATCACCGTGTATTCCTTGCGCTGCGGCGAGCCGACCGTGCCCGTCACCGCCTCGCCGAGATGGACGCCGATCCCCACTTTCAGCGCCCAGCCGGGATGCGTGTCGTTCCAACTCCCGACCGCGTCGATCATGGCGCGGGCCGCCGCCAGGGCGTTGCGCGCCGCTGCGGGATCGTCCAGCGGGGCCCCGAACACCGCCATGAACCCGTCGCCCAGGAACTTGTTGATGATGCCGTTGTTGCGGTCCACCACCTCGATCATTTCGGCGAAGAAGGCGTTCAGCAGCGCCACCGTCTCCTCGGCGCTGCGCCTGCGCGTCATCGCCGTGAAGCCGCGTATGTCGAGGAACAGCACGCACACGGTGCGCATCTCGCTGGGAGGATCGGTTCGCGTCGCCAGCAGGCGGTCGACCACGGCGGGCGAGACATGCTGGCCGAACAGGTTGGTGACCCGGTCGCGTGCCGCCACGGCCCGCACCGACTTCTCGAACTGGGCGCGCAGGCTGGTTGCAACGTAGCCGGCGACGAGCCCGCCGGCGAAGAACACGAGGCTGCGGGTGACATGGAAC
>CAIYWM010000139.1 GCA_903929895.1 uncultured Alphaproteobacteria bacterium | reverse complement strand
TCGGCCCTGCCGCCGCCGAACAGCGTGGTGAAGAGCTCGCTGAACTTCTGGTTCACCGTCTCGAAGGCGTCGAGCAGGCGCTGGCGGCCCTCGCGGTTGAGGCTGGAAATGCCGCCGCGCAGCTTGTTGATGGCCTGGATCAGGTCGTCGCGTTCCTTCACGAGCCCGTCGAGCTGCTTGGCAACGTCCTCGGCCTCTTCATCGGCGCGCAGGTTCACGCCGCCAAGGCGCTCGCGGTCTTCGCGCAGGCCCTGCAGCTTGCGCTCGATGTCATGCCACTCCAGCAGCTGCTCGGGGTCGAGCCCGGTGGACGAGATCACCTCGTCGGGCGCGCAGTTGAGCGCTTCCGTGATGCGCTGCTCGCATTCGGCAAGCCGTTCCGTGCTGCTCTCGAGGCGCGCACCGAGGCGGGCGTGCTCCTCACGTGCGGCGGACAGCAGTTCCTGCACGGCGCGCAGGTCCTGGTCGGCCTGGCGCACGTCGTTCTCAGCCGTCTGCAGTGCGTCGGAGGCGACCTTCTTTTCCTGCTCGGCTTCGGCCAGCGTGTTCATCAGCTTCAGGCGGCGGTCGGCCAGCAGCTGCGGCAGCTGGGACAGCTCCACGATGCTGGCACGCGTCTCCTCGGCGCGCGCGGTCAGCTGTTCGATCTGCTCATTGGCGCGGGCGGCACGCGAGGTCCACTGGGCGATCTCCGCCTCGATGGTGCGGATGCGGTCGGTGCGGGCCCGCGCTTCGCGCTCCAGCCCGTCATGCGTGGCACGCGCCTCGGCATAGGCGGCGCGCTCGGCATTGACGGCGTTGCGCAGTTCGTTGAGTTCGGCCTGAAGCTCATCCAGCACCGGCAGCTCTTCGGCCTCGGCCGTGGCTTCCTCGAGGCGCGCGCGCGCTTCCTCAAGGGCTTCCTCGATGCGGCGCTGGGCTTCGTCGAGCGCGCTCGTCTGGGCAAGCCGCTCGGAGACCTGGCGCTCATGCTGCGTCAGCGCGCGGCGGGCGAAGTCCACGGCAGACACGGCGGCGCGGTGTCCCTCGCGCTTGTCACGCTCGAAGCGGGTGGCCGTCTCGATGGCGGCGCGGGCTGCCTCGAAGTGGCCCTGTGCCACCTCGGCGGCGGCGATGGCCTGCACCATCTCCACTTCAAGCGAGGCGAGGCGATTCTTTTCGGCGAGGCGCTTGGCGGCAGCGCTCGGCGCGTCGGCGGCGGCGGTAAAGCCGTCCCAGCGCCACACGTCGCCTTCGCGCGAGACCAGCCGCTGGCCCGGCTTCAGCTGCGGCTGCAGCGCCTGGCCCAGTGCCTTTGAGACAACGCCGATGTGGCTCAGGCGGCGTTGCAGCGCCGGCGGGGCCAACACGAAGTTGATCAGCGGCTCGGCGCCGTCGGGAAGGGTGGCGGTATCGGCAAGCGGCGGCAGCCCGCGCCAGTGAACGGGCGCACCCTCGTCGCCGGAGGCGTCGAGGTCGTCGCCCAGCGCGGCACCGAGTGCGGTTTCAAATCCGGTCTCGACGCTGATCTGGTCGATCAGTGACGGCCACAGGTCGCCGCCGCCGGCCTTCAGCAAATTCGTCAGTGTGCGGACTTCCGTCTGCAGCCGGTCGGCCTTGCGGCGGGCATCGTCATGGGCCGCACGGGCATCGCCCTCGGCTCCGCGCGCCTCGCGCACGGCGGCCTCGGCCTCGGAGACGTGATATTCGAACTCGGCCGCCTGCTCGACGGCGTGTTCAACGGCACCGGTCAGCTTGTCGCCGTCGCCCTCGACGTTGTAGCGGGCCAGAAGCTCGTTGCGCTTGGCGGTGGTCTCGGCCAGCTCGCGGTCGAGGCGGGCCACCCTGTTCTTGTGCTCGTCGATGGCGCGCAGGATGGCGTTGCGGCGGGCGGAGAGTTCGGAAAGCCGGGCCGCGGCTTCGTCCGCTGCTTCCTGGGCACGTGCCAGCGCATCGGCTGCGGTCTGCAGGGCGACGGCCGCTTCCGAACGGATGTCGTCGTCGGAGCCCTGCGAGGCCTTCAGCGTCTCGCCTTCCTCGGCAAGCCGGCCCAGCACGCGGTCGGTGTCGTTCAGCAGTTCCTGCTCGCGCTGCAGGTCCGAATTGATCTGCGCAATGCGCTGGTCGAGCTCCTTGCGGCGCTCGCCCGCACGGCGTTCTTCCTCGTCGAGCACGTTGCGCTCATGGCTCACGCGCTGCAGCACCGCCGCACGCACCGCCTCCTGCTCACGCAGGCTCGGCAACTTCTCGCCCAGGTCGTCACGCAGGCGCAGCTTTTCGGAGGCGGCGCGCGTGTGTTCGGCCAGCACGCGTGTGGCCTCGTCGAGGGCCGCCGCGTCGCGCTGCGAGGTTTCCGCCGTCTCGCGCCAGTTGACGTAAAGGCCCATGGCCTCCAGCCGCCGGATCTCGCCCGACAGGCCCTTGTACTTCGTCGCCTGGCGCGCCTGGCGCTTCAGGCTGTTGAGCTGAGTTTCGAGCTGCGAGGTCACGTCCTCGAGGCGGGTCAGGTTGGTCTCAGCCGCCTTGAGCTTGAGTTCCGCCTCATGGCGGCGGGTGTGAAGGCCGGTGATGCCCGCTGCCTCTTCAAGGATCAGGCGCCGGGCTTGCGGCTTGGAATTGATGATCTCCGCAATCTGCCCCTGGCGCACCAGGGCAGGCGAACGCGAGCCGGTGGAGGCATCGGCGAACAGCAGTTGCACATCACGCGCGCGCACGTCCTTGCCGTTGATGCGATAGGCGGAGCCCTCGTCGCGCTCGATGCGGCGCGAGATCTCCAGCATCTCCTGGTCCTGGTACTGCTGCGGCGCGGTGCCGTCGTCATTCGCCATGGTGACGACGACTTCCGCCATGTTGCGGGCCGGGCGCTCGGTGGTGCCGGAGAAGATCACATCGTCCATGCCGGAGGCACGCATCGACTTGTATGAGCTTTCGCCCATGACCCAGCGCAGCGCCTCGAGCAGGTTGGACTTGCCGCAGCCATTGGGGCCGACGACGCCGGTGAGGCCGGGCTCGATATAGAGATCCGTCGGCTCGACGAAGGACTTGAATCCCGAAAGC
>CAIYWM010000138.1 GCA_903929895.1 uncultured Alphaproteobacteria bacterium | reverse complement strand
GGCGCCGGCTACACGATGGCGCACGACATCCAGCGCCTGTTCCGCGACGTCAGGGTCGGTTCGATCGGCGGTGGCACCAACGACATCCAGCGCAACACCATCGCCAAGATGATGGGCCTCTGAGGTGCGCGAGATTGGTACAGGCCTCACCCTGAGGAGGCGCGCAGCGCCGTCTCGGGAGGCCGGTCGTTTGCCGGTGAGCGCCTAGTGCGCAAGATCGGCGACGCGTCGTTCTTTCGCATCGTCGATCGCCTGCTGGAGCCCGGCACGACGCGCGTGCCGCGGACGTCGTGGAGCATCGACGGCGTCGACTGGCAGCGCGAGCGGCACAGCTATGCTGGCGCGAGCCATGGCTTCACCGTCGAGGTCACCACGGGGCGCAGGAGCGGCACCGCACCCTGGACGATGCTCGTGGTCAAGGAATACTGGCGCTCGGGCCGCGGCGAGGAGCTGAAGTCGCATCAATGGGCGCATATCGAGACGGGCCGCCGCGCCGACGTCGTGGACTGGCTCGAACGGCAGGAACGCCGCCTGGAAGGCGCTTGAGGCGCCGGCTGCGCGCAACTTCTCAGTCCGTACGAAGCGCAGACGAGCACAAACGGTGACCATCGATGCGACCGTTTGAATCGCCTTGCGAGCCTTGCCCTGCCGGTCTAAACCCGGTCGCACCTTGAGCGCCGGACCTCGGACTGGCGCCAATATTTCAAGATTTCGCCTTAATTACAGAGACTTAACTCAATGCTGTCGCGCGTCATCGGGCTGTTTTCGGCGGACATGGGCATCGACCTCGGTACGGCGAACACGCTGGTCTACGTCAAGGGTCGGGGCATCGTTCTCAACGAGCCGTCGGTCGTGGCGCTCACCACGCAGACCGGCAAGCGCCAGGTGCTTGCCGTCGGCGAGGAGGCCAAGATGATGCTGGGCCGTACGCCCGGCAACATCCAGGCGATCCGCCCGCTGCGCGACGGCGTCATCGCTGACTTCGAAGTCGCCGAGGCGATGATCAAGCACTTCATCTCGAAGGTGCACAATCGCCGCAGCTTCGCCCATCCGCAGATCGTGGTCTGCGTGCCCTCCGGCTCCACCGCCGTCGAGCGCCGCGCCATCCAGGAATCGGCCGAGAGCGCCGGCGCCCGCAAGGTCTGGCTGATCGAGGAGCCGATGGCGGCCGCGATCGGCGCCGGCCTGCCGGTGACCGAGCCCACCGGCTCGATGGTCGTCGACATCGGCGGCGGCACCACCGAGGTGGCCGTGCTGTCGCTGGGCGGCATCGTCTATCCGCGCTCGGTGCGCGTCGGCGGCGACAAGATGGACGAGGCGATCATCGCCTACATCCGTCGCAATCATAACCTGCTGGTTGGCGAAAGCTCGGCCGAGCGCATCAAGAAGACCATCGCCTCCGCCTGCCCGCCCGACGACGGCGAGGGCCGCACGATGGAGATCAAGGGCCGCGACCTGATGAACGGCGTGCCGAAGGAGCTGGTCATCACCGAGCGCCAGATCGCCGAGAGCCTGCAGGAGCCGGTGAGCGCCATCGTCGAGGCCGTGAAGGTCGCGCTGGAGAACACCGCGCCGGAACTGGCCGCCGACATCGTCGACAAGGGCATCGTGCTCACGGGCGGCGGCGCGCTGCTGGCCAACATGGATACGGTGCTGCGCCAGGCGACCGGCCTGCCGGTC
Organism: uncultured Alphaproteobacteria bacterium; assembly: GCA_903929895.1. Lineage (GTDB taxonomy): Bacteria > Pseudomonadota > Alphaproteobacteria > Reyranellales > Reyranellaceae > Reyranella. The sequence goes on along the minus strand of CAIYWM010000138.1, from coordinate 14,096 downwards.
TCGGTGGCCGAGGATCCGCTGCTCTGCGTCGCCCTTGGCACGGGCCATGCTGTCGAGAACATCGTACGACTGCGCGGCGTCCTTTCGTCGATGTACTAACAGGCCACGCCGCCGCCCGCTTGGGTTAGAATGGGCAGGAAATGGCGATTCGGGACGACTTCGAGGTAGTCGCGAGCCAGGTGCGCACCGTGGTGCAGCGCTTCGCTCTCGGCCTGCTCGTGATCGTGACCTTCGGCGTCATGCTGGTCGGCAAGGCCGACACCGTCCTGGTCGAACATGCCCGCGTCCTGGCGCTCGACATGGTGAGTCCCGTGCTGGAGACGATTGCCCGGCCGGTCGCCTATGCCAACCGGGCCATCGCCGATCTGCGCGAATTCGCGTCGCTGCGCGAGGAGAACGCGCGCCTGCGCGAGGAGAATGCCCGCCTGCTCGCCTGGCAGACGGCGGCGCGGCGGCTGGAGAACGAGAACGAGGGGCTGCGCAGCCTCGCCAGGTTCCGCGAGGGACCCGAGGCCTCCTTCATCACCGCCCGCCTCGTGGGCGACAGCGTGAGCGCCTACATGCGCGGTGCGCTGCTCAATGTCGGCCGCCGGGTGGGGGTCGCGCCGGGTCAGGCGGTCGTCACCGGCGAGGGGCTGGCCGGCCGCATCGCCGAGGTCGGCGAGAACAGCTCGCGTGTCCTCTTCGTGACCGACGTCAATTCGCGCCTGCCGGTCCTGGTCGAGCGCACCCGCGAGCGCGCCATCCTGGCCGGTGACAATTCGCCCCGGCTGCGTCTCGCCCTGCTGCAGAGCATCGCCGGCGTGCAGACCGGCGACCGCATCGTCACCTCCGGCCATGGCGGCAGCTTCCCGGTCGGCATTCCGGTCGGCGAGGTCGTCGAGACCAGCGAAGGCACCGTGCGCGTGCGGCCCTTCACCGATTTCTCGCGGCTCGAATTCGTACGCGTCGTCGACTACGGCGTGACCGGGCTGGTGGGACCCGCGGCGCCGGCGCCGGCGGCGCCGCCCGCCGGCGTGCGGGTCCGCTGACATGCGCGCTGACGGCACCCTCGCCATCCTCGACCGCTGGGGCAGGGCAGCCCTTCCCGGCACGGTCCTGCTGTTCTTCGTCCTGCTGACCCTGGCGCCGCTGCGCGCGCCGTATCTGTCGGATACCCTGCCGCTGCTGCCGGTCCTGGTGGTCTTCCAGTTCAGCCTGGTGACGCCCGAGCGTTTGCCGGGGCCGCTGCTGCTGGTCATGGGCATCCTGCTCGACCTTCTGCTGGGCGGCCCGGGCGCCCCGGTCGGCATCAGCGCGCTGGGCTTCATCCTGGTCCGCGCTGCCGTCATCGCCAACCGCCGCTATCTCGTGGGCGTTCCGTTCCTGTTCCAGTGGATCGGCTTCTGCATCCTGTGCTGGGGCTACGTGGCGCTGGTCTGGGCCTTCACGACCCTGTGGACATGGGCGGCCATCGATCCGGTCCCCGCGATGTTGCAGTATGTCGTGATGATCGTGATCTACCCGCTGCTGGCGCCGCTGCTCGCCCGTGTGCGCGCCCGCGACCCGCTGAACGTGCCCGAGCTGTCGCGCGGCTCGGCGCGGCCTGGTGAGACGACGACATGAAGCATTTCCGAAAAGGCGACGGCGAACGCAGCGGTCTCTTCACCCGCCGGGCGCTGCTGCTGGGCGGGGCGCAGGCCGTTCTGCTGACCGCGCTGGCCGGCCGCCTCTACCAGCTCCAGGTCGTCGAGACCGATCGCTTCTCCTCGATGGCCGAGGAGAACCGCGTCAGCATGCGGCTGTTGCCGCCGTCGCGCGGGCTGATCTTCGATCGCGGCGGCGTGCCGCTGGCGGTCAACCGCAACAACTTCCGCGTCATGGCGGCATCGGACCGTGGCCGCGGCGCCGACGTGCTGGTCGAGCGTCTCGATCAGATCCTGATCCTGGGCGACGCCGAGAAGATCCGGCTGCTGCGCGAACTGCGCCGCAGCCGCAACGCACAGCCCATCGTGGTGCGGGAGAATCTCGGTTGGGAGGAGGTTGCCCGGGTCGAGTTCAACGCCCCCGATCTGCCCGGTGTGTTCATCGATCTCGGCCAGTCGCGCGACTATCCCGAAGGCGACCTGATGAGCCACATCGTGGGCTATACCGGCCGGGTCGCCGACGAGGATCTCGCCGGCCGCGACGATCCGGTGCTGCAGCTCGCGACCATGCGGTTCGGCAAGAAGGGCGTCGAGCGCTCGCTCGAGGACGACCTGCGCGGCCGGGCCGGCGCCGTCCAGGTCGAGGTCAATGCCGTGGGCCGGGTCGTCCGCGAGCTCGACCGCACCGAGGGCCAGCCCGGGGCGAATGCGCTGCTCACCATCGATCTCGACATCCAGCGCTTCGCTGCCGAGAAGATGAAGGAGCACCAGAGCGGCTCCGTGGTGGTGCTCGACGTCATCACCGGCGACGTGATCGCCATGGTCTCGACGCCCGGCTTCGATCCCTCGACCTTCGCCCGCGGCATCACGCAGGCGGAGTGGCGTGACCTGCTCGACGATGCCCAAAGGCCCCTGCACAACAAGGCGATCGCCGGAGTCTATCCGCCAGGCTCGACCTACAAGATGGTGACCGCGCTGGCCGCCCTGGACGCCAAGGTGATCGACCCGTGGACGCGCCTGCCGTGCCCCGGCTTCCTCGAGCTGGGCAAGATCAAGTTCCATTGCTGGCTGAAGGGCGGTCACGGTTCGACCAACGTCACCGAGGCGCTCGCCATGTCGTGCGACTGCTTCTTCTACGAGGCGGCGCGCCGGGCCGGCATCGATCGCGTGAGCGACATGGCCCAGCGCCTGGGCTTCGGCAAGGTGAGCGAACTGGGCCTGCCCGGCGAATCGGCGGCCAACCAGCCGACCCGCACCTGGAAGCAGGAGAAGATCGGCAAGGCCTGGCAGCACGGCGACACGTTCAACCTCGGCATCGGCCAGGGCTACATGACCGCGACGCCGCTGCAGCTCGCCATCATGACCGCGCGCCTCGCCAACGGCGGCTACGAGGTCCAACCCAATCTGCTGCTGGCCAAGGCCACGCCGCGCGAGGAGCTGGCGCCGCCGGCGCCGCGCACCAAGCCGACCGCGCCGTCGCTCCGTCTCAATCCGCAGCATCTCGCGGTGATCCGCCAGGGCATGTCCGACGTGGTCAATACCGGCCATGGCACGGCCAATGCGCTGCGCTCCAAGCAGCCCGAATTCACCTTTGCCGGAAAGACCGGCACGGCACAGGTCAAGCGCATCACCGAGCGTGAGCGCGAAATGGGCATCACCCAGGCTTCGCTGCCCTGGCACCTGCGCCACCATGCGCTCTTCGTCTGCTACGGGCCGGTCGACAATCCGCGCTATGCCTGCGCCGTGATCGTCGAGCACGGGCAGGCGGGCGGCGCCACCGCGGGCCCGATCGGCCGCGACGTGCTGGTCGAGACCATGAAGCGTGACCCGTCGCGTCGTACCGACCGCTTCAAGAAGATGGCGTCGCGATGAGCCTCGCCGCCATGGGCAGCAGCGCGTCGCTCGACGCGCCGGCACCGGTCGGCTTCGCCGAGAAGATCTGGCGCATCAACTGGGGCCTCGTGCTGGTGCTGACGGCGATCGCCGGTGTCGGCGTGCTGGCGCTCTATTCGGCGGCCGGCGGTCGCTTCGAACCCTGGGCGGCGCGCCATGCGGTGCGCTACGGCTCGGCCCTGATGCTGATGCTGGTGGTCGCGCTGGTCCATCCCAAGGTCTGGCTGGCGCTCGCCTGGCCGATCTACATCGTCTCCGTCCTGTTGCTGGTCGCGGTCGACGTGATCGGCAAGATCGGCATGGGCGCCCAGCGCTGGCTGGTCCTCGGCCCGATCCAGATCCAGCCGTCCGAGATCGCCAAGGTCGCGGTGATCATGGTGATCGCGCGCTACTATCACGGGCTGCGGCGGGAGCAGGCCGGGCAGTTCCTCTACACCCTGCCGCCGCTCGCCATGATCCTGGTCGTGGTCGGCCTGGTGATGGTCCAGCCCGACCTCGGCACCGCCATGATGGTGCTGATGGGCGGCGGCGCGCTCCTGTTCGTGGCCGGCGTGCGGATCTGGATGTTCCTGGCGGCCGGCATCGGCGCCGTGGCCTGCCTGCCGATCGCCTGGTCGCTGATGCACGAGTACCAGAAGAAACGGGTGCTCACCTTCCTCGATCCCGACCGCGATCCGCTGGGCGCCGGCTATCACATCACCCAGTCGAAGATCGCCATCGGCTCGGGCGGCATGTTCGGCAAGGGCTTCCTGAAGGGCACGCAATCGTCGCTGAACTTCCTGCCCGAGAAGCAGACCGACTTCATCTTCACGACCTTCGTCGAGGAATGGGGCATGGCCGGTGCCCTGGTCCTGCTCGGCCTGTTCGCGCTGGTCGTGACCTGGGGCTTTTCCATCGCCTTCCGCAGCCAGCATCATTTCGGCCGCCTGCTGGCGCTCGGCGTGACCGCGATGCTGTTTCTCTACATGTTCATCAACACCGCCATGGTGATGGGCATGCTGCCGGTCGTGGGCGTGCCGCTGCCGCTGGTCAGCAACGGCGGCACCGCGCTCCTGTCGGTGATGTTCGCCTGCGGCCTGCTGATCGGGGTCAATGTCTACCGCGATGCGCAACTGCCCCGGACACGGTAAGCAGGCCTGCAAAATTTCCTTTAAAAGAGTCTATCGACAAGGCGAACCCGCCTTGGTATAGCCGCCGCCTTCCGGGCAGTGACCCCTGAAAAGGGGGGCGCATAGCTCAGTTGGTAGAGCAGCTGACTCTTAATCAGCTTGTCCCAGGTTCGAGCCCTGGTGCGCCCACCATTCCCGGAAACAAGAGGCCCCGCCAGCGCGGGGCTTTTTCTTTGGGGCGAGTTTCCACCGGGCCGGCTTGCTACAACGGACGCCTCCGGAGTTTCACCGCCATGCGCATCGTCTGCCTTGTCCTCGCTCTCCTGCTGCCGGCGTTCGGCGCACATGCGCAGACCGCGTCGCGGGACTTCTTCGCCTTCGTGCTGCTGGCCGAGGGCCGCGATGGCCGGCCGGTGCCGATGGTGCGCAGCGTCGCCGAACGCACGAACGCCTGTCCGGTGCTGCGCTCCTCGGCGGGCGGTGTCTCGACGGCGATGACGCCGCGCCGCCGCCCGCCAGGCGGTCACTTCGACGCGGTGACGGTCTGCGAGGCACTCTATCCGGTGGGCGAGGCGGCCAGCGTCTTCCTGGGCGATCGTCGCATCGACCTGGCCGCCGTTTCGCTGGGCACGCCGCGCCGCGTCGTGCTGATCGGCGACAGCGGCTGCCGCGGCGAGACGCCGGCCAAGCCGCAATCCTGCAGCGGCGACGGGTTCGCCAAGGTGTGGCCGTTCGGCATCCTGTCCGACGAGGAGTCCGACAAGCGCCCCGACCTGATCGTGCATGTCGGCGACTACAATTATCGCGGCACCGAGCGGGGCCTCGTGCTGCCGCCCAGCCTCACCGGCTATGCCGCGCCGCTGCACGTGAGTGTCTACGATACGGGCGATCTCGACGACGAGGACATCGCCAGCCTGCCGATCGGCGCGGCCTACTGGAGCCAGAACATCGAGGGCAGCCCGAACCCGGACAAATGGACCAACTGGCGCGACGATTTCTTCAGGCCCGCCGCCAGGCTCCTGGTCGCTGCGCCCTGGCTGTTCAGCCGCGGCAACCATGAGCTCTGCAGCCGCGGCGGCCCCGGCTGGTTCTACCTGCTCGATGCCGGCTCGCCCTTGCTCGGACCGGGGCATCACCAGACCGAATGCCCGACGCAGCTGCCGCCGGACTGGCGGCCCGGCGCTTGGCCCAAGCCACAGGCGCTGCCATTCGCCGGCCTGCCCTTTCCGACGCACACCTCGGCGCCGTTCCGGCTGAAGCTCGGAAAGCTGAACATCATCGCCGTCGATTCGGCGAACGCGGCCGACGCAGTGCTCTACAATCTCGACACCTACCTCACGCAGTATCGCGAGGTGGCGCGGATGCTCGAAGAGGATCCGACGCCGACCTGGCTGGTGACGCACCGGCCGGTCTGGGCGGTGGTGAAGCGCGACAAGGGCGGCCCGGTCGGCCTCACGCCCTACGGCTTCATCAACGAGACGCAGCGCGAGGCCATCAACCGCGTCTTCGGCCGCGGCCTGCCGCCTCACGTCACCGCGGTCATCGCGGGCCACATGCACCGTTTCCAGGCGATCGGCTTCGAGGGCGCGCACCCGCCTCATCTGGCGGTCGGCACCGGTGGCATGGAGCTGTCGCATGTGCAGCCGCCGCCGTCGCCGGACAATCCCAAGGCGCCGGTGCGCGTCGAGGGACTCGACAGGGCCCCGGCCTGGGTCGTCGGCCTGCGCGACTTCGCGGCGATGATCGTGCGCCCGGTCGACGACGGAACCTGGACCAGCGTCCTCTACGGCACCGCGGGCGACACCCTGGCGATCTGCGATTCGCGCTGGCCGGGCCCGGGTCGCCAGCGCTCGGTCTGCGAACTCCAGTAACGGGTCGTGGTGACCGTCGACTGTTTCGATAGCCTGTTGGAGCCGACGGTTGGCCCGGGCGTTGTGGCCCGCGAAGGTGTGGTAGTGCTTCCTGATGTGGCCATCCTGCATCGGCAGGCTGCGCCTTCAGGATTGACTGGCTCTTTCAACCAGTCGTCCGCACGGCAGCCAGGGGTACCAAGATGACGAAACGGATCGGCATCCTCACCAGCGGTGGCGACTGCGCCGGCCTGAACGCCACCATCCGCGCGGTGGCGTTGCGGGCGCATCACGGCCATGGCTGGACGACAGTTGGCCTGCGCTACGGCACTCTGGGCCTGCTGGAGCGTCCCGTGGAGGCGGTGACGCTCGACCCGGATCGCCTCAGCGCCGCCCTGGCGCGGCAGGGCGGCACGTTCCTCGGCAGTACCAATCGCGGCGACCCCTTCGCCTTCCCGATGCCCGACGGCAGCCGCACGGATCGTTCCGGCGAAATGATCGAGGGGCTGAAGCAGCTCGGGCTCGACGGTCTGATCGGCGTCGGCGGCGACGGCAGCCTCGCCATCCTGCGCAAGCTGCTGGGTCCTTCGGGGATTCCCTTCGTCGGCGTTCCCAAGACCATCGACAACGATGTCGGCCACACCGAGCGCGCCATCGGCTATTCCACGGCGGTCGCCATCGCCACAGAGGCGCTCGACCGTCTGCAGCCGACCGGCACCAGCCACGAGCGCACCATGGTGCTTGAAGTGATGGGCCGCGACGCCGGCCACATCGCCATCGCCGCCGGCATCGCCGGCGGTGCCGATGTCGTGCTGATTCCCGAAATCCGCTGGAAGCTGGAGCGCGTCGTCGAGCATATCGCGCAGCTGCGGGCGGTGGGCCGCACGTCGGCGCTGGTCGTGGTGGCGGAAGCCGCCGGCCAGTCGGACGAGGCGGTGGATCCTGCCGCCGATGCGCCCGATCACGGCGTCGGCGACTGGCTGGCCAAGCGGCTGGCCAAGGCCACCGGCGCGGAAGCGCGCGCCACGGTCCTGGGGCATGTGCAGCGCGGCGCCATGCCGACGGCGGAGGACCGGCTGCTCGCTTCGGCGCTGGGCGTACGGGCGGTCGACCTGCTGGCCGAAGGCAAGGGCGACCACATGGTGGCCTGGTGGAATCGCCAGGTGATCGACGTGCCGCTCGCCAAGGTGGTCGGCCGGTCGCGCACCGTCGATGCCGACGGCACCCTCATCCGCACCGCCCGCGCGCTGGGGATCTGCCTGGGCGACGCCGTCTAGCAGGCAGTCCAATGAGCCGGCGTTCCGGCGAATAAACGAAACAAACGAAATAACCGAAACAAACGAAGCCGGAGTCGCACCCCTCCGTGATTCCGGTGCCGTCGCAACCGTTGAACTTCGGAAAAGCCTTTTGAAACAACCCGCTAAGCGAGATCGCTGCGCGACAGCCAGAAGACCTCGCCTTCGCTGAGCTCGGTGTCGAGCCAGATGAAGGGCAGCCGCGGATAGGCGGCTTCGAGCGGCGGGCGGCCGCGGCCGATCTCGCAGACCAGGCCGCCGCTCTTCGTCAGATGCTTCGGCGCTTCGGCCAGGATGCGATGGACGAGGTCGAGGCCATCGTCGCCCGCGGCCAGCGCCATGCGCGGCTCATGCCGGAACTCGGGCGGCAGCCTGGCCATGCCGCCGGCATCGACATAGGGCGGGTTGCTGATGATGAGGTCGTAGCGCTGGTCCTGCAGTGGCTTGAACAGATCCCCACGATGCAGGGTGATGCGGTCGCCGAGACGGTGCGTCGCCACGTTGCGCCGTGCCAGCGCCAGCGCGCCGGCCGAGAGGTCGACCGCATCGATCTTCGCTCTGGGGAAGGCGAGCGCCGCCAGGATGGCGAGGCAGCCCGAGCCGCAGCAGAGATCGAGGATGCGGCGCGGCTTGGCCGTCGGCAGGGCACCGCCGGCCAGCAGGTCGCCGATGAAGGAGCGCGGAATCAGCGCCCGGCGGTCGATGTGGAACCGCACGCCATGCATGTAGGCGGCTTCGAGCAGGTAGGGCGCCGGCATGCGCAGCGCGACCCGCGCCTCGATCAAGGTCATGAGGCGCGCTTTCTCGGACACCGTCGGCACGAGGTCGAGCCACGGATCGATGCGGGAGATCGGAAGACGCAACGCCTCGAGCACCATGAAGGCGGCCTCGTCGACCGCATTGGTCGTGCCGTGGCCATAGGCCAGCCGCGCGGTGCGAAAACGCGCGACGGCGAAGTGGAAGAAATCACCCAGGGTGACGAGAGAGGATTTGGTCGCGCGTGCCATGCGGGCCTACATTACCGGATATGAATCGCCGCGCGCTTCTTTTCGCCGGACTCGCTGTCGCGGCGGCGGCCGGTGCTCCGGCACGCGCCGTCCCGGCCGAGATCAGGGTGATCCTGATCGGCGGCCCTGACTGTCCGCCCTGCGTGCGCTGGAAGCGCGAATATCTCGACTCCTGGATCGCCTCGCCGGAGTTCCGCCTGGTCGTCTGGGAAGAGGTCGAGGCGGCGCGCTTCCGCGAGGCCTATCAGGAACGCTACTGGCCGGGCGACCTCGCGCCCATCCTCGCCCAGATCCCGCGCAAGAGCGGGGCGCCGCGGTTCCTGATCGTCCAGGCGGGCCGCATCGTGTCGAACCATCTCGGCGTCAGCAAATGGGCCAGCACGCTCGACGACCTTCGCAAACTTCTGGGGTAGGCAACATGGCAGGCGCGCTCGACGGTCTGGTCGTCCTCGATCTCACGACCCATCTCTCCGGTCCCTTCTGCGGCATGCAGCTCGCCGACATGGGCGCCGACGTCATCAAGATCGAGAGCCCGCAGGGCGATTCGATGCGGGGCGCGCCGCCGTTCATCGAGGGCGAGTCGGCGCCGTTCATGCTGTGGAACCGCAACAAGCGCGGACTCAAACTCGACCTCAAGAACGAGGACGATCTCAAGGTCTTCTGGGAGCTGGTCGACGGCGCCGACGTGGTGCTGGAGAATTTCCGCCCCGGCGTCATGAAGCGGCTGGGACTCGGCTGGGACGCGCTGCACGCGCGCAACAAGCGGCTGGTGCTGGGCTCGATCTCGGGCTTCGGCCAGACCGGCCCCTATGCCGGCCGCGGCGGCTTCGACCTGATGATCCAGGCCATGTCGGGCCTGATGTCGGTCACCGGCCCGAAGGACGGCCCACCGTACCGCATCCCGCTCGCCATCTCCGACGTGGGCGCCGGGCTCTATCTCACCATCGGCGTGCTGAGCGCGTTGCAGGCGCGGCACAAGACCGGTGAGGGCCAGTGGGTCGAGACCTCGCTGCTCGAAGCCACCGTGTCGCTGGGCGTCTATGAGGCGGCGAACTTCTTCGCCAACGGCATCCGGCCCGAGAAGCTCGGCCAGGCGCATCGCGGCTCTTCGCCCTACCAGGTGTTCCAGACGGCCGACGGCTGGCTGACCATCGGCGGCGCGCAGCAGAACTTCTTCCGCAGGCTCTGCGCCCTGATCGGCCGGCCGGAACTGCCCGAGGATCCGCGCTTCAAGGCCAACGCGGACCGGGTGAAGAACAACGAGCAGATCGTCGCCATCCTGCAGGCCGAGATCGCCAAGCGCACGACCGACGACTGGATGGCGACGCTGGAACAAGAGGGCATCCCGGCCGGACCGGTGCTGCATCACGACGAGGTCTTCGCCGATCCGCAGATCCTGGCGCGCGACATGGTGGCCGAGGTCGAGCACGCCAAGGCCGGCAAGCAGAAGACCCTCGGCGTGCCGCTCAAGCTATCGGCGACGCCGGGGGGCGTTCGTCGTCCCGCACCGACGCTCGGCCAGCACGATTCGGAGATCCGCGCGGGGAAGCGTCGCTAAATGGCGGCCGAGCTTGCTCGGCCTCTCACCAACGCGAGCGTTGATACTTGTCGGGGACGCCGTCGCCGTTGCGGTCGCGGTCGTAGCGGTCGGGGATGCCGTCCCGGTCGCTGTCCCTCGCCCGCTGATATTGCGGCCTCGGCGGGGCCACCGGCACCGGCACGTAGCGCGTCTGGGTGATCACCTGCGGCCGGGGCGGCGGCGGTGCGTAGTAGGTCGGGGCCGGCCGGTAGTAGCTCGGCTGGCTGACATAGTTGTTGGAATAGCCGTAGTTCGATCCGTAGCCCGGGCTGTAGCCATAAGTCGTCGGATAGCCGGACTGTTCAACGCACCCCGCCGTCACCACCACGAGGCTCGCGGCGGCGAGCCAACTGACGCAGCGCATCTGTTCCCTCCAAGAGGAACGTCCGGTGTAGAGCGGGACGTTCCCATGAACGGAGAGTCGCGAGCGACGGCGGCGGGGCCGGGACCCAAAGGCGTTTTATTGAAGGCGAGCCGTGATCGAGTGGTGACCGGACGCAGAAACGGCTCCCGGATTTCCACGGGAGCCGGTCGATCATGTTCGCGGTCGTCGAGCTAGCGCTGGAAGGCGTCCGGAATGCGGTCGCCATTGGCGTCCATGTCGTTGCGGTTGGGGACGCCATCGCGGTCGTAGTCGCCGTTCGGACCGCGCTGGGAGGCGGCGCGTGAATACGGGTTGCCGTTCGGGTCGTAGGAAGGGTTGTTGTTGTAGGCGGCGTTGCGATTGTAGCCGCTGTTGTAGGGGTTGTTATTGGGGTTGTAGGCGTTGTTGTTGGCCGGCCGGGTATTGTAGCCGCTGTTGTAGGCATACGGGTTGTTGGGTCCGGTCTGGGTGCAGGCCGCGGTCGCGGCCAACAGGCCTGTCACCATCAAGAACTTCAGCTTGCTCATCGCTACCTCCGTTTTGGGGGGAACCCGTCTCGTGACGGGGTCGCTTCCTCACAAACGGGGCAGGGCCTCCGAAGTGGCGGTGCGGTGCGAAAAGATGATGTGGGGCAAAGACCGTCCGCCCGGCAACCTCGCGGGTTGCCGGGCGTTGGTGCCTCTCGCTTCGTGACTAGAACGCGCGCCTAAAGCGCACCGGGGGCCGGGCCGCGCGCGACCTTGGCGTTGAGCTTCGGCGGATGGGTCACGATCGACTTCAGCGCCGGCACTGGCTTGTGCAGCTTGGCGATGTTGGGCAACGGCCGGGCGAGCACCGGGTTGGTCTTGAACGCCTGCTCCATCGCATGGGCGGCGCCCAGCACCTCGCCGTCGCCGCGGAAGCGGCCGACCACCTGCAGGCCGAACGGCATCTTGTTGCCGTCGACGCCGCAGGGCAGCGAGACGGCCGGGTTCGACGTCAGCGTGACGAAGTACTTGGTTGCCATCCAGTGGTAGTAGGTGCCGAGCTTCTTGCCATCCATCTCCTCGATGTAGAGCTGCTTCCAGGGGAAGGGCGAGAAGCCGACGGTCGGACCGATGACCAGGTCGTAGTCCTTGTAGATCTCCTGGAAGGCCCGGAAGATCCGCGTCTGCTCGCCATGCGCCCAGGCGAAGTCGGCCAGGCTGAGCTTCGCGCCGAGTTCATAGTTGGCGATGATGTTCGGCCCCAGCATCTCGCGATTGTTGGCGTAGGCATCGTGGTAGCGCGACAGGAAGCTCACCGCGCGGATCACGTCGAAGCAGCGGTCGGCGCCGCCGTAATCGACGTCCACCTTGTCGAGGCTGCGGAAGAACGGCTTCATCGCCTTGATCTTCTCGCGGAAGGTCTGGCGGATCGACTTCTCGACCGGCGCGCCGCCGAAATCCTCGGTGTAGGCCACCCTGAGGCTGCCGAGATCGACCGGCCACGGATCGGCATAGGCTTCCGGCTCGAGCGGGAAGGAGAGCGGATCGCTGTCATGCTGGCCGACCTGGGTGGCGAACAGCAGGCAGACATCGGCGACGCTGCGGCCCATCGGGCCCAGCACCGAGATCGGCGTCCAGCCCATGGCGCGCCGCTCGACCGCGACCATGCCAGGCGAGGGACGGAAGCCCACGACGCCGCAGAAGGCGGCCGGGTTGCGCAGGCTGCCGCCGGTGTCCGAGCCGGTGCAGACCGGCAGCATGTCGGTGGCGAGCGCGGCGGCCGAGCCGCCCGACGAGCCGCCGGCGTTCAGCATCGGGTTGAAGGGATTGCCGGTGGCGCCCCACACCGGGTTGCGGCTGTTCGAGCCGGCGCCGAACTCTGGCACGTTGGTCTTGCCGACGATGACGGCGCCGGCGGCACGCACGCGGCCGACCATGACGTTGTCGTAGCCCGGCACATAATCACGATAGAGCGGCGAGCCGTAGGTGGTGAGGAGGTCCTTGGTCTCCTCGAGATCCTTGATGCCGGTCGGCAGGCCGTGCAGCAGCGGCAGGTCCTCGCCACGGCGCACCGCGGCCTCGGCCGCCTTGGCTTCCTTGCGGGCGCGGTCGACGCACATCGCGGTCACGGCATTGACGGCGGGGTTCACCTCCTCGATGCGCTCCAGGCAGGCGTCGAGCAGCTCGACCGGCGAGATTTCCTTGGTGCCGATGCGGCGGCGCATCTCCACCGACGACAGGGAGACGAGTTCTTCTTTTGACATCACTTCCTCTTCTTGGATCTTGAACTACGGCCGGTGAAGTTCGACGGGCGTGCGCGTCACGGTGCGGCGACCGCGTTTGTAGGCGGCCAATACCGGCGCGATGGTCCTGAGCGCCATGACCGCATCGGGAGCATCGAGGACGACGAGGTCCGCCGGACCGCCGACGGCGATGCCGTAATCGTCCTTGCGCATCAGCTTGGCGGCCGACTTGGTCGTCATGTCCCACAGCGCCTTCACCTCGTCGTCGTTGGCGCGCTGGGTGACGATCGCGTGCATGTTGACCTGGCGCAGCAGCTGGCCGTCGCCGAACGGCGTGAACGGATTGAGGATGTTGTTGGAGGCGACCGAGCAGGTGACGCCGCGCTCGGTCATGAAGTTCAGGTCGAGGACGTTGCGCGGCACGTTGTGGTCGGTGTGGCGGCCGCCCAGATAGAGGTCGGTCGCGGTCAGCACGGTCGCGGCGACGCCGGTATCGGCCATGCGCCGGGCAACCTTGTCGAGGTCCTTGAACGGCATCGTCGAGAGCTTGCCGACATGACCGACGGCGACCCGGCCGCCCCATTTGTATTTCTCGGCGAGATCGCAAACCAGCAGCGTGTCGAGATGCTCGGCCGTGGGACCGCTGTCGACATGCATGTCGATATCGGCATCGAACTCGCGCGCCATCTCGAAGACGCGATGGATCTGGGCCGCACTGTCGCTGTCGTAGCTGGGTGCCGCGCCAACGACCCGCGCGCCGTTCTTCAGCGCCTCGACCATCAGCTCGTCGGTGCCGGGATTGTTGGTCAGCCCTTCCTGCGGCATGACGCAGATCTCGATGTCGATCGCCCACTTGTACTTGTCGACCAGCGCCTTGACGCCCTCGAAGCCTCGCATCCCGATCTTGGGATCGACCTCGCAATGGGGCCGCATGCGGGTGGCACCGTGGCTAATGCATTTCTCGATGGTGGCCGAGGCACGCTCGATCACGTCCTCGACCGTCATCGTGTGCTTCACTGCCGAAACACGCTCCATGGCGAGGTGCGGCATGCGCTTGGTATTGTGTTCGCAGCGGCCGAGGATGCACGCCTTGTCGAGATGGATATGGGTATCGACGAAGCCGGAGCAGACGAGGCGGCCGTTGCCCTTGAACTCTTCCCGGGCG
>CAIYWM010000137.1 GCA_903929895.1 uncultured Alphaproteobacteria bacterium | reverse complement strand
TTGCGCCACCAGTTCGAGCAGCGGCAGCACGGTCGAGAGGCCCGAGAGCTTCTTGTCGTGGATCAGGATGTAGGGGTTCTCGAGCTCGCAGCTCATCTTGGCGGCGTTGGTCACGAAGTAGGGCGAGAGGTAGCCGCGGTCGAACTGCATGCCCTCGACGACCTCGAGCTCGGAGTCGAGCGTGGTCGCCTCCTCGATGGTGATGACGCCCTCGTTGCCGACCTTCTTCATGGCCTCGGCGATCATCTTGCCGATCGTCTTGTCGCCGTTCGCGGACACGGTGCCGACCTGGGCGATCTCCTCGCTGGTCGAGACCTTGCGGGCGCGGCGCTTCAGCTCCTCGATCACCCAGCCGGCGGCGAGGTCGATGCCGCGCTTGAGGTCCATCGGGTTCATGCCGGCGGCGACCGATCGCAGCCCTTCACGCGTGATCGCCTGGGCCAGGACGGTGGCCGTGGTGGTGCCGTCGCCCGCCGTGTCGGATGTGCGGGTCGCGACCTCGCGGACGAGTTGCGCGCCCATGTTCTCGAAGCGGTCGGAGAGTTCGACCTCCTTGGCGACGGTGACGCCATCCTTGGTGATGCGCGGCGCGCCGTAGGATTTGGCCAGCACGACGTTGCGGCCCTTGGGACCGAGCGTCACCTTCACGGAATCGGCCAGCATGTCGACCCCGCGCATCATGCGCGTGCGCGCGTCGCCGCCGAAGCGGACTTCCTTAGCGGACATGGCGTTTCGCCCCCGAGAGGTGTTCTGAATGGGTAGGTCTGACGGGCAGACCTGATCGGGCCGCGGTGCGGCGCCTGTTCGTAACATGGTGACTAAGGGGGACAATGGCGAGGGATATTCTTCGAGTGCGCTCCGAAGGTGATGTGCCGGAATGTCTCGAAACAGGTGCAACGTTGATTTCCGGCGCGTCTTTATGAGCAATGACCGAAATGGATCCCGAACGGGAGCGCCTCGAAAAAGCCGTGCAGGCCACTCATGCTAGATACCTGCGCCTCGAGAGCTTCCATGACGTGCAGGTTGTGGAGGCGGCGCACGCGCTCTGGCAGTCTGCGCTCGCCGCCCTCGACGATTGTCGCGCGAGGAAAGAACGCCCACCTTGAGATTGCATGCCGGCCGGCAGTTCCGGTCAGACCGAACGTGCGACCATGAAATCCGGTTCAACGGCTCCGGCCGGCAACAGCGAAGGGACTTCGCATGGCACGTATCCCCCGGCCGCCGAACCAGGCGCCTCGCGAGCCGCCGCCCGGGTCGAGGCCTCCGCCTCCGCTTCCGATGCCGCCCCTTCGCGAGCCGCCTCCAGGCCCTCCGCCTTCATGACCGATCCGGAATACGGAGAATTGCACGGACTCAACGGCCGTTTGGGCGTAAGTTCGCGGCTAATCACGGCGCAGGAGGATCTTCTCCTGCGATACGGGGGCAAGGGCGCACTCCATGCTGCATCTCGTGCACCCCACGCCGGGCGCCCATGCCGACAGCCCGTCCCACGAACGGGCCGGCATCGAGGCGATCCGCCTCGCGGCGCTCGAGCAATACGAGATACTCGACACCGCGCCTGAGCTGGCTTTCGACCGCATCACCGCGCTGGCCGCCGACCTTTTCAATACGCCGATCTCAATCCTGGGGTTCATCGGTGCCGAGCAGGTGTTCTTCAAATCGCGTCATGGGCTCGAGGCGACACAGGCCAGCCGCGGTGAAGATCCTGCGGCGCCGGTCATGATGCCCTGGCTGCGCGCCGAGTTCGCGAACGGCTTTCATGCCGGCGTCCCGTTGCACGATCCCGACGGGTACGAACTCGGCACGCTGTGCGTCATCGACCGGCGGTCGCGCCAGGTCGACGAGCAGCAGATGCGCCGGCTGCGGGCGCTGGGCAGCGTGGTGACCGACCTGCTGGCGATGCGGCTGGCGGCGCGGCGCGCGCTGGCTCAAGCCGAGATCGCGTCCAGCGAGGTCGACCACCGCGCGATGAACAGCCTGCAGTTCGTGGCGAGCCTGCTGCAGCTGCAGAGCCGCGCGTCGGCCTCGCTCGAGGTGACACAGCAGTTGCTTGCTGCGGCAAACCGGGTGCTGTCGGTGGCGCGTGTGCACCGGACCTTCTCGACCCAGGAGGCCGCCGGTCGCGTGCCGATCGCGGCCCATCTCCGGAGGCTCTGCGAGGAGCTGTCGACCAGTGTCGGCAGCGAGATCAGGCTCGAGGGCGCCGACGAGGTCGACGTGCCGAAGGAGCAGGTGCTGCCGATCGGCCTGATCGTCAACGAACTGGCGACCAACGCGCGCAAGCATGCCGGCGACCCGATCACGATCACGTTTCGCCGGCTGGCGGAAGGCGAGTACGAACTCTGCGTCCTCGACGAGGGTCCGGGCCTGCCCGCAGGCTTCGACGTCGCGGCGACAGGAGGTCTGGGCCTCGGCATGAAGGTCGTGAACGCGCTGGTGGCCCAGCTGCAGGGCAGGCTCACGGCGCATCCCAATCCGGTGGGCCGCGGCTCGTGCTTCAAGGTCGTCTTCCCGGTCGCTTGACGAAGGTCCACGTGCTTACCCTCAGGATTCGCCACCGCACCACCTACCTCTATCACGCACCCGTCCGCCTGGGGCCGCACCGGCTGATGCTGCGGCCGCGCGAGAGCCGCGAGCTGCGGCTGGTGTCGCACGAGGTCACGGTGACGCCGGCCGCCACCGTGACCTGGGCGCACGACGTGTTCGGCAATGCCGTAGCGACGGCGGGCTTCGAGGGGCTCACCGACCGGCTGGTGGTCGACAGCGAGGCGGTGCTCACGCTGGGCGTCGATCCATGGCCGGTATTCGATATCGCC
>CAIYWM010000136.1 GCA_903929895.1 uncultured Alphaproteobacteria bacterium | reverse complement strand
GGTAGATTTGCTCGGCCAGCATCCCGCGGGCCAGCAGATGGGGCCAGGTCATGGCGCCAAATGACAGGACCAGGTTGGCTTTTTTCAGCATCGCCTCGGTGTGGCCGTCGGCCCCGCCGATCAGGAAGGCCACGTCCGAGACCGATGTGTCGCGCCAGCCGCCCAGGCGGGCCGCGAAGCCTTCGCTGTCCAGCACCTTGCCGCGGCGGTCCAGCATCACGAGCGTCGCGCCGGCCGGGGCCGCTTCGAGCAGCAGTTCGCCTTCGCGCTGCATGAGCTGGGGCGCGGGCAGCTTCCGCTTCTCCTCGAGCTCGCGCAGCACGAGCGGCCAGCGGATGCGGCCGGCATAGTGGTCGTACAGATCCCGCTCCGGCCCGCGCGAGGCGCGGCCGATGGCGGCAATCGTGATCTTCAAGCCGCGTTCACCGGCGCAATCTCAGGACGCGCGCTTGCGTCGGGCCGCGGGCTTGGCGGCCGCCTTCTTGACGACGGCTTTCTTGACGACAGCTTTCTTGACCGCGGCCTTCTTGACCGGCTTGGCGGCGGCCTCGTCCTCGAGCGCCCACATCTTCTCGAGCGCGTAGAAGGAGCGCGCTTCGGGGCGGAAGACATG
This sequence comes from uncultured Alphaproteobacteria bacterium, assembly GCA_903929895.1. GTDB lineage: Bacteria > Pseudomonadota > Alphaproteobacteria > Reyranellales > Reyranellaceae > Reyranella. The sequence goes on along the minus strand of CAIYWM010000136.1, from coordinate 3,721 downwards.
GACGATCACGTCGCCGGCATCGACCAGCACCCAATCGCCGGTCTGCTTGCCTTCGACGGGAATGTAGCCGCGCCCGGACTGCTTGAGCTTGTCGGCGAGATTCTCGGCGATGGCCACGACCTGGCGGGTCGAGCGGCCGGAGGCGATCAGCATGTAGTCGGCGAAGGCCGACTTGCCCTTGAGGTCGATGACGACGATGTCCTCGGCCTTGTTGTCGTCGAGCGACTGGCGCACCAGTTCGAGGAGCGCGTCGGAGTCTTTGCTTCGATCGGGAAGCGTGCGGGTCTGGTCGGGGATGGTCTTTCCTTTCGATCTGGTCCGTTGGGGTCGCCCGGCGCGGATGGCCGTCGCGGAATGGCTGTCCAACCTGCTCGGGATAAAGCACCAGGCCGGCGGCTCGCAAGTGGCCAGCCGGCGGGCCTCGGTGGCCTGCAGCCGGAAACGCTCGAAGGTGCGCGGCGCCGGGGCGGCCAGCGCGGTATAGCCCCAGCCGGGGCGGGCGAAGGCGGCGATCGGCACGGCGGCGAACAGATCGCGCCAGCCCGCCCAGTCGACGAGCTGGGGCAGGATGTCGGCGCCCATCAGCCAGACGAACTTCGCATGGGGATAGACGCGCTTCAGCGCCCGCACCGTGTCGAGCGTGTAGCGCGTGCCCAGCAGCAGCTCGGGCGCGCCGACGCGGATGCGGGGATGGCGGGCGACCTGGCGGGCGCGGGCCACGCGGGTGGGCAGCGGCTCCATGCCGTCGCCGCTCTTCAGCGGGTTCTGCGGCGAGACCAGCCACCAGACCTCGTCGAGGCCGAGGCGCTTCAGCGCCTCCAGGCTGACATGCCGGTGGCCGGCATGTGCGGGATTGAACGAGCCGCCCAGCAGGCCGATCCGCCGCGCCGTGGCGCGCGGTACGCCCGGCATCGGGTGCAGGCTCATCGCCAGGTCCTCACGAGAGTCTGCTCACGGCCTGAGCGTACCCGTGCCGCGCACGATGTTCTTGTAGGTGGTCAGCTCGACCAGCCCGACGGGCCCGCGCGCGTGCATGCGGTTGGTCGAGATGCCGATCTCGGCGCCCAGGCCGAACTCGCCGCCGTCGGCGAACTGGGTGCTGGCATTGTGCATCACGATGGCGCTGTCGACCTCGCCCAGGAAGCGCTGCGCCGTCGCCTCGTTGTCGGTGACGATCGATTCGGTGTGCTGGCTGCCGTAGCGCGCGATGTGCTCGATCGCTCCGGCGACGCCGTCGACCGTTGCGACCGAGATGATCGGCTCGAGATACTCCGTGCGCCAGTCCTTCTCGGTGGCGGCCAGCGCCTTGGGGTCGCGCTTCTGCACCTCGGCGTCGCCGCGCACTTCGCAGCCCAGCTCGTGCAGCTTCTCGAGCACCGGCTTCAGATGCGTGTCGAGTGCGGCGCGGTCGATCAGCAGCGTCTCGGCGGCGCCGCAGACGCTGACCCGGCGCATCTTGGCGTTGGCCACGAGATCGCGCGCCATCGCCACGTCGGCGTCGCGGTCGACATAGACGTGGCAGATACCGTCATAGTGGCGCAGCACCGGCACGCGGCTCTCCTCGGTCACGCGGTCGATCAGCGAGCGCCCGCCGCGCGGCACGATGAGGTCGAGCCAGTCCATCGCGCGCAGCATCTCGCCCACCGCGGCGCGGTCGGTGGTCGGCACCAGCGCCACGCAATCCTCGGGCAAGCCGGCGCCGGCCAGCGCGCGGCGCAGCATTTCGACGATGGTGCGCGAGGAATGGAAACTGTCGGAGCCACCGCGCAGCACCACGACGTTGCCCGACTTGATGCACAGCGCGCCGGCATCGGCGGTGACGTTGGGCCGCGCCTCGTAGATCACGCCGATGATGCCGATCGGCACGCGCACGCGGCTGAGCGCGAGGCCGTTGGGACGTTGCCATTGTTCGATGATCGCGCCGACCGGATCGGTCAGGGCGGCGATGTCGTCGAGGCCCTTGGCCATCGCCTCGATGCGCGCGTCGTTCAGCAGCAGCCGGTCCTGCAGCGCGCTGGTCATGCCGGCGGCCTTGGCCGCCTCGATGTCACGCGCATTGGCGGTCAGGATAGCGGCCTTCTCGGCGCGGATCAGACGCGCGGCCTCCTGCAGCGCCGCGTTCTTGGCCGTGGTCGGGGCGTTGCGCAGCGCGGCGGCGGCGGCCTTGGCGCGGCGGCCGAGGTCGGCCACGAGGGAAACGACATCTTCGGCGGCGGGCTTGGTCTGGACGTTCATGGGACGCTCCGTCAGTTCACTCGACCACGAGGTCGTCGCGATGGACGATCTCGTCGCGGCCGCGGAAGCCCAGCAGCTGCTCGATCTCGACGCTCTTGCGGCCGGCGATGCGGCGCGCATCCTCGGCGGCATAGGCGACCAGGCCGCGCGCCAGCACGCGGCCGCCGCGATCCTTTACGTCGACCACGTCGCCGCGGCGGAACTCGCCGGCGACCGACGTCACGCCGGCCGGCAGCAGGCTCTTGCCGGTGGACAGGGCACGCACCGCGCCGTCGTCGACGACCAGGGTGCCGGCAGTCTTGAGCGAACCCTTGATCCACTTCTTGCGCGCCGAAAGGGGTGAGCCCTCGGGCAGGAACCAGCTGCAACGTGCCGTGCCGTCGATCAGCGCACCCAGCGCGCCGACCGTGCGGCCGTCGGCGATGGCCATGCGGCAGCCCGCGGCCATGGCGATGCGGCCGGCCATCAGCTTGGTCACCATGCCGCCGTTCGACATCTCGGACGCCGCGACGCCCGCCATCGCCTCGATCTCGGGCGTGATCTCGCGGATCTCGGGGATGAAGGTCGCCGAGGCGTCGCTGCGCGGGTCGCCGGTATAGAGACCGTCGATGTCGGACAGCAGCACCAGCGTATCCGCCGTGATCATCTCGGCGACGCGCGCGCCCAGGCGGTCGTTGTCGCCGAAGCGGATCTCGTCGGTCGCGACCGTGTCGTTCTCGTTGATGACCGGAATGGCGCCGAGGCCCAGCAACGTCGCCATGGTCTGGCGCGCGTTGAGGTAGCGGCGGCGCTCCTCCGAATCGTTCAGGGTCAGCAGGATCTGCGCCACGGTGATGCCGTGCCGCGCCAGCGCTTCCTGGTAGGCCTGGGCGAGGCGGATCTGTCCCGTGGCCGCGGCGGCCTGGCTCTCCTCGAGACGCAGCGGGCCGGCGGCGAGCTTCAGATGCGTGCGGCCGAGGCGAATGGCGCCGGACGAGACCAGCACGACCTCGCAGCCGCCCTTGTGCAGGCGGGCGACGTCGTTGGTCAGCGCTTCGAGCCAGTCGCGCCGGACCTCGCCCTTCGTCTCGTCGACCAGGATCGAGGAGCCGATCTTGACGACCAGCCGCCGTGCGCCGGCGAGCGGTGTCATGCCACGCTCATGGCCGCGTCGCGGGAGGGCGAACGCTGCTTGTCGACCAGCTTCATCAGCTCGTGCAGCAGCGGCGTCACACCCTGGCGGGAGACCGCGGAGATGACGTGCACGGTCTTGCGGCTGACCTTGGCGAGCTGGGCGCGCTTGGCCTCGATGTCTTCCGGGGTCATGGCGTCGGTCTTGTTGAGCGCCACGATTTCCTTCTTGCGCGCCAGGTTGCCGCCATAGGCCTTGAGCTCGCGGCGCACCGTGCGGTAGGCGTCGGCCACGTCGTCCTGCGTGCCGTCGACCAGATGCAGCAGCGCGCGGCAGCGCTCGACATGGCCCAGGAAGCGCGTGCCGAGGCCGGCG
>CAIYWM010000135.1 GCA_903929895.1 uncultured Alphaproteobacteria bacterium | reverse complement strand
TCAACGCCTCGGCGCCGATCTACCAGATCAGCCGCGACCGTCTCGAAGCCGACTGGGGTCCGCGCCTGGTCAAGGTCGCGCGGGACATCCGCACCGGCATGGCGGCCCAGCCGGCCATCACCGCCTCGGCCGGTCCGGCCATGCGTCCGATGATGGGCAACGGTCATCGGCCGCCGATGTCGGCGATGGCGCGCCGCTAGGCGCGCCCTTTCTTCCGAGGCTTTCCAGACATGGCGATCCAACGACCGGCCGACGCGCGGCCGGTCGCTCCTTATGTGTTCCGCGGCTTCAATGGCGTGATTGGCCATCAGGTCGTGGCGTGGCGTCCCGGCTTTGTCGAGATGCGCCTCGAGGTGCGGCCGGAACTGTGCAACGCCAACGGCCTGCTGCACGGCGGCGTGCTGATGACGCTGCTCGATTCAGCCAGCGGCTTTGCCTGCACCTTCAACGAAACGGCGACGGCGCGGCGGCTTTCCGTAACGCTGGCCTTCACCACCCAGTTCATCAAGGCCGGCCGCGAAGGCGACGTGCTCACGATCCTGGGCGCCTGGCGGCCCTCGACCAGCCAGAGCACCTTTGCCGCCGAGACCGAGATCTACAACCAGGCCAATGAGCTGCTCGCCACCGGAGCCGGCACCTTCCGCTATCTCAAGGGCGAGCGCAGCGACGGCACGCTCGAGTTCCTCGACCGGAAGGCCGCGGACTGATCATCCGGCGGCCGTCGACCGCAACTTGTAGCGCAGCCACATCGTGCCGCCTTCGAGCACGTCGTGGCTCACGAGCGTCATGCTCTCGATCGGCGCCGGCCCGAGGTCGGTGTCGCCCGAGTTGAACACGATCGGCCCGCCGGTGCTGCCGTCGATCACGGGACAGATCACCAGGCTCAACTCGTCGATCAGCCCGGCGCGCAGCAAGGAGCCATTCGCGCCGCCCCCACCCTCCAGCATGATCCGCTCGATGCCCAGCTCGCGGTTGAGCGTCTCCAGTGCCGCCGCCAGATCGATCTCGGTTTGGCCCGCGAAGATGTAGGAGACGCCGTCGGCGCGCAGGCCCGCCAGATGACTGTCCGGCACGGCCTCGGTCAGGATCACGAGGATCGGATCGCCGCCGATGTCGCGCCTCGCCCACACCGCCTTGCCGTGGCCGTCGAGGAAGATTCCCCACGCCCTGGCCTCGCGCTGCGCGAACCAGTTCTCGCGCGGCAGCACCTGGTCGGTCGGCGGATAGTGCGGCTCCTTGCCCTTGGCGAATTCCTGCGCCGTGACGCGACCGCAGAGCCACGAGCCGCCGCCCATCTCGTCGTGCAGCCGCTCGAAAAGGTTGGGCACGACATTGACCTTGGGCCGCCAGCGGCTGCCCCAGATGCGACCGTCGACGCTGCAGACCATGTGGCAGAGGACATAGGGTTTCATGCCCGCATCATAGCCCAAGGACGCCGCTCAGAAATCGAATCCCGGCAACGACAACTGCCGTGCCCTCAACGGCAGCCGCCCGACAGGGCGGTGCGTCGCCCTGCCCAGCAGGCTGTGCACGAGGACGATCTCGCGTACCGTCCAGCCGATCGCCCTTATGCGGCGCTCAGGCAGGAGCGTCGCGCTCCTCATGAGCGTCATGTGGGGCAGGAAGGCGCGCCCCCTTTCCGCGCCGGGCGGGGTCAGCGCATCGCGCAGCCGGATCGATAGTTTTTCAAGCTCCGCGCTGCCCCTGCCGCCACACAACACGAGGGCGCCTCGGCTGACCGACTTCGCCCACCTGAAGGAGAGCCGGAACGGTGGCATCTCGACGGTGCCGGCCTGCCGCAGGATCCCGTCGATGTCCTCCGACGTCGGGGGCACCACGTAGTCGCCGACCCGCCACAGCGTGACGTGAAGCTGCTCCGGCGGGACTTCCGTTCCCGAGAGGCCCGCCTTCTCGCACAGTTTGCGTTGGACGCTGCAGATCGCGTCCACCGTCTCCACGTCCGGAAACACGGCGAAGAACAGCCGGTCGGTCGGCCTCACCGTAATCATGTCTCGTCCCGGGAGGGATCAGGCCAGCGGCAGGCGCATCAGGTGGCGGTGCGTCGTCTGGCCGACCGGACTGTGAACCAGCACGATCTCGCGGACCGTCCAGGCGATGGGCTCGACCGGCTCGGCCTCGATGTGGCGGCCGTCGTGAAGCAGGGTCACGTGCGGCGTGTAGCGGCGTGCCGGCCGCGGCGTGTCGTCGAGCGCATCGCTCAGGCGCTGCTGCAGCACTTCGAGGCCGATGGTGGCCTCTTCCCCCGTCAGCACCAGCGCCCCGTTGGCGAAGCTGGTCAGCCGATCGAACGCGACCCGGAAGGACGGCATCGGGATCTCCCGGACGCGCGCCATCCAGCCGTCGATCTCGTCGGCATCCGGCAAGCCGTTGCCCTCGTGGACGGGCGCCAGGTTCACGTGGAAGTGCGCGGCCTTGAGGAGCCTGCCCGTCAGCCCATGCCGCGCCCGCCAACCGGCGGCACGCTCGGCGATGGTCTCTGCCGTCGCGGCATCCGGCACGACCGCGAAGAACAGACGGTCGGTGACGCGGGGTCCCGCGCGGCGAATCCCGGCATGACGTCTCAGCAGGCGATCGACACCCAGCCGCGAGACGCCCTGTTGCGGCCAGCGCGGCAGGGAGCGGCCTGCGCCAAGCGTCTCACTTGTCCTTGCGAAAGATCCGCCCACAGCTTCCTCCTCGTCTATATGTTCATGATATGTTCTCTTTCAAATCGAGGCAAGGGCTCGGGGCGGCGCCGAAACATTTGATACGATGGGACCATGCGCATCCGCGGATTCTACGAACTGGGCCATGCCCTCGACGTGCTCGACGGCCAGAGCCACGGCTTCGTGCCGGCCGACATCGAGAGGGTCGAGCGCTATTGGGCGTACGGCGACATGCACGACAGCACGGCGGGGTTCGTGCTGCGACTCCGGGACGGTCGCCGGGCCTATGGCGAGTTCGTGCACTGGCACGGCTTCGAGCAGGACGAGGATTTCAGGATCGACGTCGAGGTGCTGGAGGGCGACGAGGTCCCCTCCACGCCCCTGCGCGAGCCGATCGACCCGTCGGCCCCCTGGCCGCCGGGCGGCTGGTCAGACGAAACCGCGCATCTCGACCGGCTGCTCGCCAACGGACCGAGCGACTGACGTCGCCCCCGAAGCAGCCGATAGAGCCGGCCGCCGGACCGGAGTTCGCCCTCCGCACTTTGTCATCCC
>CAIYWM010000134.1 GCA_903929895.1 uncultured Alphaproteobacteria bacterium | reverse complement strand
TTCCTCCCCATTCAAATGGGGAGGTGCCCCGAAGGGGCGGAGGGGTCATGTCTGCCGGTGTTGCAGGCGAGACTTACTGCGCCTTCTTTATGTTCCAGAAGACCGGCGCCGGCGAGGGCAGGCTGCCGGTCACGTTCTTGCGGATCGCCATCGGGATGTTGAACTGGCCGAGCTGCGCGAAGGTCGGATACTCCGACTCGCGCACCTGAACCGCGGTCGCCAGTTCCTTGCGCTTGGCGGGATCTGTCGTCTTGGCGAAGGCGTCGCGCAGTTCCTCGATCTTGGCGTCGCAGGGCCAGCCGATCGCGGCCTTGTCGCAGGCGGCGCCGACGAAGGCCGAGACGATGGGATTGAGCAGGTCGGCCGACACCCAGGAGGTCATGAACGCGCTCCAGCCGCCGGCATTCAGCGGCTCCTTGCGGGAGCGGCGTGACAGCACGGTCTGCCAATCCATCGCCTGCATGTCGACGACGAAGCCGCCCCTTTCCAGCAGCGACTTCGCGATCGGAGTCAGGCGGCCGGTGTTGGTGTCGGTCGCGAACAGCAGCACGACGGGCGTGCCGTCATAGCCTTCCTGCTTCAGGATCTCCTTCGACTTGGCGAAGTTCGATTCGAGCTTGTCCTCGAAGCCCGCGTCGGTCGCGTAGGGCGTGCCGCAGATGAAGAGCGCCTTGCACTCCTTGAAGTATCTCGGGTCGTTGATGCCGGCGAGCAGGAAGTCCTTCTGGTTCAGCGCGTAGAGCGCTGCCTGGCGGATCTTCGCATTGTCGAACGGCTTGTGCAGCACGTTGAAGCGCAGGCTGTACTGGCTGCCCAGCGGGTTGAGATCCTTGATCTCGATGTTCTTGTCCTTCTCGAGCAGCGGCAGCATCTCGATCAGCGGCTGCTCGAGAATGTCGATTTCGCCGGTCATCAGCGCGTTGGCCGCCGTCTGCGAATCGGTGATGTTGATCCACTCGACCCGGTCGACATAGACGTTCTTGCCGCCCGAGAGAGCCGAGGGCGGCTCGGCGCGGGGCTTGTAGTCCTTGAACTTGTCGTAGACCGTCTTCTCGCCCGGCCGCCACAGGTCGGCGCGGAACACGAACGGACCGGAGCCGATGAACTCCTTGATCTGCGTGTTGCCCGGCGTCTCGGCGATGCGCTTGGGCATGATGAACGGCACGTTCGAGCTGGGCTTGCCCAGCGATTCGATGACGAGACCGTAGGGCTCGTTCAGGGTCAGGGTGAAGGTCTTGTCGTCGACGGCGGCGAGGGCCTTGGTGAAGCCCATGAGCTTCTGGCCCATTGCGTCGCGCGACGCCCAGCGCTTGATCGAGGCGATGCAGTCCTCGGACGTCACCGGCGCCCCGTCGTGGAACTTCAGCCCGTCGCGCAGGGTGAAGGTGTAGGTGAGCTTGTCGTCGCTTACCTTCCAGCCCTCCAGCATCTGCGGCTTGACCTCGAGCTTGTCGTCGACCGCCAGCAGCGTGTCGTAGACCATGTAGCCGTAGTTGCGGACGATGTAGGCCGTGGTCCAGATCGGATCGACGATCTTGACGTCCGAATGCTTGACGACCTTCAGCGTCTGCGCCTCGGCCGTGGCCGCGAACAGCGCCGTCGTTGCCGCGGCGAGGGCCGCCCATTTCATCTTCCGCATCATCTGCCTCCTTGTTCTCTCGTTTTCCCGATTCTATCGTCCCGTTGCGCTGCCTATGCAACAGGCATGCCTTTGCTGGGAGCAGAAATCATGTCGATGCGGCCCGATTCGATCCGAAACGTCTCCTGGGCCGTGGTCCGGGACGGTGCCGAAAGGCGCCACGTCTATCGTCGCGAGGTCGACCTGCACCTGAAGGACGGTCGTATCGTCGAAATCACGCCGGCCGGCGCTCGTCCGACCGGGCCGGGCGAGACCGTGTTCGATGGCAAGGGCCTGCTGGCCCTGCCAGGCCTGATCAACATCCATTCCCACCCCTCGACCGAGCCCGGCTATCGCGGCGTGCGCGAGGATCATGGCGTGCCCGAGCAGCAGATGACCGGGCTGATGGAGCGGCTGCAGGCCTTTCGCCTCGGCGACGACGGCCGCCAGGGCGCCGCGACGATGGCCTATTCCGAGATGCTGCGCGCCGGCACGACGACCGCGTGCGACGTCACCGTGCCGTTCGAGGGCTGGCTGGAGACGATGGCGCAAAGCGGCATGCGCTTCTATGCGGCGCCGACTTTCGCGTCGGCCCGCTGGGGCATGACCTCGCCGCAGACCGTGACCTGGAAATGGGACGAGGCGGCCGGTCTCTCCCAGTTCGAGAAGGCCCGCCGGGTCATGGACGAGGCCGAGGCACACAATTCCGGACGCCTCGATGCCGTGGTCTTCCCGGCGCAGATCGACACGGTGACGCCGGAACTGTTTGCCGCCGGCCGCAAGCACGCCGACGAAGCGGGCCGCCGCTTCTCGACCCATGTCGGCCAGTCGGTGGTGGAAGTGCGCGAGATGATCCGCCGCCACAACAAGACGCCCATCCAGTGGGCGGCCGAGCAGGGCCTGATGAAGAGCGACACGATCATGGCGCACTGCATCCTGCTCGACGACCATCCGCAGATTAACTGGCACACCCGCAAGGATCTCGACCTGATCGCCGAGGCGGGGGCGTCGGTGGCCCACTGTCCGCAACCCTTCGCGCGCTATGGCCTCGCCATGGACCATGTCGGCCGCTATCGCGCGCGCGGAGTCAATGTCGGCCTCGGCACCGACTGCGCGCCGCACAATCTGATCGAGGAGATGCGGCTGGCCATCGTCGCCGGCCGCCTGATGAGCGAGGACATCCGCAGCCTCGATACGGCCGGCGCCTTTGAGGCGGCGACCTTCGGCGGCGCGGCCGCGCGGGGACGTGACGATATCGGCGCTCTGGCGCCGGGCATGTCGGCCGACATCGTCCTGGTCGACCTCAATCATCCGCTGATGCAGCCGGCGCGCGATCCGTTGCGCTCCTTCGTGTTCCACGCCGCCGACCGCGCGGTGCGCACGGTGCTGGTCGATGGCGAGATCGTGCTGAAGGACGGCGATCCCGTGCATCTCGACCCGAAGGCCGCGATGGAACGCCTCGCCGAGGCGCAGGCCCGCATGCTGCGCGATTCGGTCAAGCTCGACTACGCCAACCGCTCCGGCGACGAGATCTCGCCGCTGTCGCTGCCGATCGCTTAGAGTCCTTCCATCTCACATTGAGCCACTCACCTCATCCTGAGGAGCCGTGCGCAGCACGGCGTCTCGAAGGATGGGCAACAGGCAAGGTGCGCGTTCCCACCCTTCGAGACGCATCTCTGCGCGATGCTCCTCAGGGTGAGGTGAGTGTTGGAATGCTCGGCTCGATTCAATCTCGCCCAGAAAAGCTCCAGTCATCGCGAGCGGGGTAACCCCCGCTCTGGAGCGAAGCGAAGGATCTAGCGCTGGCGACGGAGTACTCTGGTCGCTCGGCCAGGTCCTTCGCTGGCGCTCAGGACGACAAGAGGTCTACCCGTCGTCGCTCTCGTCCTGTGCGTCGGGCGTCAGCGCTTGCGCAACCGCGTCGTCGACCTTCTCGAGCCAGATGAACTCGAGCGCGGTGCGGACTTCCTCGGGGATGTCGTCGTAGTCGCGCTTGTTGCGCGCCGGCAGCATCACCCGGGTGATGCCCGCGGCCGCGGCGGCCACGACCTTCTCCTTGATGCCGCCGACCGGCAGGACCAGCCCGCGCAGGCTGATCTCGCCCGTCATCGCCGTGTCGCTGCGGATGGTGCGGCCCGTCATCAGCGACGCCAGCGCCATGAACATCGCCACGCCGGCGCTCGGCCCGTCCTTGGGCGTGGCGCCCGCCGGCACGTGGACATGGATGTCGTTCTTCTCGAACAGGACGGCATCGAGGCCGATTGACTTGGCCTTGTTCTTGAGGACGCTCAGCGCCGCCTGCGCGCTCTCTTTCATCACGTCGCCGAGCTGGCCGGTGAGGATCAGCTTGCCGTTGCCGGGCGAGCGCGTCGCCTCGATGAACAGGATGTCGCCGCCCACCGGCGTCCAGGCGAGGCCCGTGGCCACGCCGGGCACGCTGGTGCGCATGGCGACGTCGTTCTCGAAGCGCACCGGCCCCAGCAGCTCCTCGATGTCGGCCGTGCCGATCTGCACCTTGTTCGCCGAGCCCTCGGCCACCTGCACCGCGACGTGGCGCAGCGCACGGCCGATCTCGCGTTCGAGCCAGCGGACGCCGGCCTCGCGCGTGTAGCCACCGATGATGAGCTTCAGCGCCTCGTCGTCGATGCTTGCCTGCTCGGCGGTGAGGCCGTTGGCTTCGAGCTGGCGACGCACGAGATAGCGCTTGGCGATCTGCAGCTTCTCGCCCGCCGTGTAGCCGGAGAGCGAGATGATCTCCATACGGTCGCGCAACGGGCCGGGGATCGTGTCCAGCATGTTGGCCGTCGCGATGAAGACGACGCGGCTCAGGTCGAACGGCACATCGAGATAGTTGTCGCGGAACGTGCCGTTCTGCTCGGGGTCGAGCACCTCGAGCATCGCCGCCGACGGGTCGCCGTGCACGCCGCTGCCCATCTTGTCGATCTCGTCGAGCATCATCACGCAGTCGCGCGAACCCGCCTTGCGGATCGCCTGGATGATCGTGCCGGGCAGCGCGCCGATATAGGTGCGGCGATGGCCGCGGATCTCGGCCTCGTCATGGACGCCGCCCAGGCTGACCCGCGCGAACTTGCGGCCCATGGCCTTGGCGATCGACTGGCCGAGCGAGGTCTTGCCGACGCCGGGAGGTCCGGCGAAGCACAGGATCGGCGCCTTGCCTTCGGGCGCCAGCTTGCGCACGGCGAGATACTCGACGATGCGCTTCTTGATCTTCTCCAGGCCGAAATGATCGGCGTCGAGCACGCGCCGGGCCTCGGCGATGTCGATCGGCTGCGTCTCGGGCAGCGCCCAGGGCAGCTCGACCAGCGTGTCGAGATAAGTGCGGATCATGCCGTGCTCGGCCGACGCCTCGGGCGTGCGCTGCAGGCGGCGCAGCTCCTTGCGCGCGGCGGCCTCGGCCTCCGGCGGCATCTTCGCGTCGGTGATCGCCTTGTCGAGATCGGCGATCGCCTGCTTGTTCGAATCGTCCTCGCCCAGTTCGCGCTGGATGGCGGCCATCTGCTCGCGCAGCACGATCTCGCGCTGGCGGGCGTCGAGCGAGGTCTTGGTCTGCTTGCCGATCTCGCTGCTGATGCGCAGCACTTCGAGGCGCTTCGACAGGAGCTGCGTCACCTTGTCGAGGCGCGGCACGAGGTCGAGCGCCTCCAGGATCTCCTGCTTCTCAGCGGGCTTGGAATCGAGATAGGAGGCGGCGAGATCGGCAAGCGCGCCGGCCGACGTCGTGTTCTCGACGGTCTGGCGAAGTTCCTGCGGGACCTGCGGCAACAGCTCGAGCGTGTCGCGGATCTGCTGCTTCAGAATGAGAAAGCGCGCCTCGATCTCCGGTCCGGACGTCGTCGGCTCGGTGAGGTGCAGGCCGCGCGCCAGCAGGAAGGGATGTCCCTCGACGAAGTCGGTGATGCTGAAGCGCTGAACGCCCTGGCAGACGATGTGATGGTTGCCGTCGGGCGTCGTGACGTAGCGCAGGATGTTCACCACCGTGCCGACGGCGTGCAGATCGGCAGGCACCAGCTCTTCCTTCGCGGGGTCGCGCTGCAGCACCAGCAGGATCTGGCGCTGCTCGCGCACGGCCTGCTGGATGGCGGCGACCGACGAGGGGCGGCCGACGCTCACCGGAAACACCATCTCGGGAAACAGCACGAGGTCGCGCACCGGCACGACGATCAGCGCATCGGACGGCAGCGGCTTTGCGTCCGGCGTGGTCTCGGGCTTCGCGGTCACGGGCTGCATCACGTCATCCTGCGGGCTCATGGCTGCCTCCGCGTGCCGGCCTTGGCCAGTGTCACGGCCAGGCATCCGTTGACCTCGAAACGCCGCACCTCGCCATAGACGCCGGGCGGCAGGCCGATACGGCGCTCGAAGCGGCCCTGCGGCAGCTCCATGCGATGGATCTTCGCGGTCCTGAACTCGGCCGGAACGGTGCGTTCGCCGGACAGGACGAGGGTGCCGTTCTCGATCACGGCCTCGACCTTCTGCACGTCGACGCCAGGCAGCGCCGCCAGGATCAGGACTTCGCGCTCGGTCTCGAGCACGTCGACCGGCGGCTCCCAGCTGGGACGCAGGCGGCCCGCGGTCTGCGGGCGGAAAACCTGCTGATGCAGCCGCTCGGCCTGCGCCAGCATTTGCAGCGCTTCCGACCACATCCAGTCTCGTGGATCGCCTCTCGTCATGAACCAGGGCCTCCAATACCCAACCCCCATGTGGGAATTGGGGGGGCCGGAGGCAACTATCGTTGTTTGGCTACCGCTGTCGTCCGGGCACCAGGGCGAGCCAGAGCGAGATTGCCGTCGAGGCGATCGCGACCGCCTGCAGGGCCGACAGCGGTTCCTGCAGGATCACGATGCCGCTCACGATCGCCACGATCGGGATGGCGATGGAGGAGAGCGCTGCGACCTGCGCCGGCAGCAGCTTCACGAGGGTGAACCAGATCATGGTGCCGATCGCCATCGGGATGGCGCCGGTATAGATCGTGGCGGCCAGCACCGCGGGCGAGGGCATGTGCGTGGGCAGTCCGTCGAACACCAGCGCGCCCAGGGCGATCGGCGGCACCATCAGCACGATCTGCCAGAAGGTGAGCGACAGGCCCATGCCGGGCCAGCTCGTGCGCTTCACGACCAAGGTGCCGACGGCCCAGCAGAAGCCCGCCAGCAGGCCCCAGAACAGGCCGAGCGGCGCCGTGGCGTAGCTCTGGAAGTTGGGGATCATCAGGGCGGCGACGGCGGCCGCCCCGATCGCGATGGCCGCGAGCAGCCGGCCCGTCAGCCTCTGGCCGTATACGACGAAGCCCAGCACCGCGACCCAGAGCGGCATCGTATAGGCCAGCACCGAGGCGTGACCGGAGGGGATGTAGAGAACCGCCAGCGACGTCGCGATGTTCCAGATGCCGATGTTCAGGGTCGAGGCGAGCAGGAGCGCCGGCCACTTGTCCCGGGGGACGGCGAACGTCTCGCGCCGCACCAGCAGGATCACCGTCAGGACGGTCGCGCCCGCCAGCAGGACGAGGGTGCGAAAGGTCCAGACCGGCAGCTCGGCGAGCGCGATCCGGAACAACGGCCAGTTCGTGCCCCACATCAGGGTCAGGGTGCCGAGCAGCGCCAGCACCTTGGGCGAAACGCGAGACATGGAGGGTGCGGGCGATCAGGCCTGGTGTTCTTCGGGCGCCTGCAGGTAGCAGCCTTCGATGCGCCAGCTGCCGTCGGGTTGCTGCGTCATCGGATAGAAGGCGGTGACCGGCCGGCCATCGGGGCCGATCACATGCACCTTCTGCGTCACCATTCCCTGCAGGGTGACGATCTCGCGGAACTCGAAGACCTGCGGCCGGTAGACGGGCCTGTAACCCTGCCGCACCATGTCCATGAAGGTCTCGGCCGAGCCGAACATTCCCTGGATGCTGGGCGAGGCGTAGCCGAAGGCGGCGGCGCCATCGTCGCGGCGGAAGGCCTCGACCTGGCCCTCGATCACGTCGCGGATGGCGGTCTGGTCCGCGGGCGACACCTGCGCCTGCGCCGGCAGCGCCAAAGCGAGCATCGTGCCGAGCAAGGCGAGGAGGCGAAGGACCATGCCCGGCATGTTACGCCCGCCGTCCCGGATGCGCGACCGCGTTGACGGCCGATCGGCGCATCTGCGGCGGGTGGTTACTGGAGCGGAACGGCCCGCCGGGTCGGCTGGGGCGTCACGGCGCCGCCTTGCCCGCCGCCCGGCGTGCCCAGGCGGCCGATGTTCACGTTGTAGGACAGGGCGGCCAGGTTGGTGCGCTCGCGGCCCAGGAAGGTGTTCTCGCGGGCAATCTCGGCATTGAGATCGGCGATCAGCCGGTCGATCTGCTGCATCGAGCGCCGGGTCTCGCTCTCGATGGCGCGCAGGTTGCGATGATCGGCGTCGGTGGCGCCGCCCACCATCAGGGTCAGGCGCACGTTCTCGAGCAGGTAGCCCGCCACGGAGGCCTGGGTGGTGACCTGGCTGGCCAGCGAGTTCAGCGAGCCGACGCCCAGGGTCACCGCGTCGAGCTTGCCCTGCGCGGCGTTCCACTGGTTCACCAGATCGGGGTTGCTCGGCGTCGTGCCGGCCTGCAGGCGGGAGGTGATGCCGCTCACAAGGCCGGAATAGGCACGCGTGTCGCCGGCGAGCTGGCCGCGCGTCGCATTGAACTGGGCCTGCTGGGCGGCAATGCCGCTGTTGAGCGCGGCCTGGTCGCTGCGCAGCTGCTCGATGGTCTTGCGGACCGTCTGCGTGCCGGTCTGGGTGATGGCGGGGTTGGCATTCGACGGCGCGGTGCTGACGGGAGGCGCGAAGACGCTGCTCTGGGCGCAACCGCTCAGGACGATCGCTGCCAGGAGAAGCGCGGATCGTGGAACTCTTAGCGCCATCTTTGGCCTCGAACCCGCCCCGATATCATCGTTCTGGTGCTCCGACGCGGCACCCGAACGAAACAGGGCCGACTCGGGGCACATGCCCCAAATCCAGATGGCAGTCATGCCGTTTGAAAGCAAGCAAAACCGACGGGGCTTTTTCCCAATCCGTTGAACGACTTGGCGCCGTCCGGCCTTCGGCGTCAGCGCGTTTTTACGGCCGGTTCGAGGGTTGGAGCGGCGCCCGGTCGCAGCCTGCGATGCCCCGTCGACTCGGCTTGCATCGCCGGGGCAGTTTCACTAGGGTGCGCCCCTTCGCCGGACCCCTCGGGGATCGGCCGTGCGCCCGTAGCTCAACTGGATAGAGCATCTGACTACGAATCAGAAGGCTGGAGGTTCGACTCCTTCCGGGCGCGCCATTTCTCCTCAGCCATAAATCCTGTCCGTTGCTTCCGAGTTTTGTGCGCGAAGCGCGGACGACGGCGATCGAGTGATCAGCCGCCCAGCGCAACCGCCACCAGTACCAAGGCGACGCCGAGTACACCGACGATGAGCGCCCCACGCCATCCCGGCGAGCCGGAGTATCCCGCCCAGCGATAGCCTATCGCAAAGAGCAGCACGACCTGGACGGCATTCGCGAGCCGCAGCGCCGTATCCGTGTGATCGATCATCAGCAGCGGGATCAGGCCGGGAATCGCCGCCAGCGATACCAGCATCAGGACGAGCCCGGCGGCGATGAACTCGTGTCGCGTGAAGCGGGCCGACGCGGAGCTGGCATGGCGCAGCAACTCAAGTACGGCTCGATGGAAGGCAGCCTTGTCTTCAGGCAGGGTTGGGGGCTCGCCCTGCAGGTCGAATTCGTCGCGGATCAGGGCGATGGCCTGATCGTCGCTGGTCGCCGCCTGCAGGCGCCTGACCAGCCGTACGCGGCGGTTGCGGTTGAACAGGGAACCCATCAGGTAGAACACCGCGTCGATGACGCCCCAGGCGACGTTGCAGCCGGCCAGCGCGAGCACGAGGTCGAGCGGGTCGAGCGCAGCGGGCTCCGACAGCAGCCGCGCTCCGGCAGTCATGGTCAACGCCATGATCAGGCCGAACAGGATTTCGAGCAGGCTCTCGCTCGGATCGAGATAGCGGTCGATCAGGCGCAGCATCGCCTAGTCCGCCTTCTTGCGCGGGGCCGCGCCAATCGACAGCGTGAGGTAGGCATTCCAACCCTCGGGCCGATTGAGGGCGGCGAATTCCTTGTACCCGCGGACGTTCACGTCGAAGGCCAGGTCCCGGCCGGTGAACGACCAGCCGATCTGTGGCCCCGCACCCGCGACTCTCGACCGGAAATCCCCGAGGCGAGCGGATCCACCGGTATCGGGGCCAATCTGATTGTAGATGTAGGCGACGGCACCGGCGTAGAGCGTCTCGCTGAACGAATAGGACATTCCTAGGTCGACATGGCCGTCGAGGCCGCTCTGATAACCGGTCTGCGGATTGACGAAGTTGTAGGTGAGGCCTGCCGTCACGGACAGTTCGAAGCCGGATGGGGCGAGATACGTATAGCCGAGGCCCCAGTCTATGGCCCAGTGCCCCAGCCCGACGCCGGCAAGCCGGTTTGGATCGTATGGGCCGGTGGGTACGCTGCCCATGACATAGGCCATCGCATTGTGGTCGCCCTGCTGCCACTTCAGCGAAGCCATCGGGTAGAGGTCGCTGACGCCGGATGCGCTGTCGCTGGATGTGGCGGACAGCGAGCGACCGCCGGGCCCGGTCAGGACGCCCCACACGGAGGCGCCGGACTGCCCGGCTGAAAAGGTCACGCCGAGCGTCAGTTGCCCCTCCAGTACCGGCGTCGCGAAGGTGTAGGACGGCGTCAGATAGACATACTGTTCGTTCACGGAAAGGCCGGCGAGCAGTCCGCCGCCGCGCGAGAAGTTCGTACCAGCCAGTGCGCTGGCGGTGCGCGTGTAGACCATCGTCTCGACGGAGAATCCCGGATCTCCCGGAACGGAGGCGAAGCTCGCGAACTGCCCCGGCAACCAGACGCTGGCTCCTCCCTCGTCCGCCAGCGCCGCGCCGGGCAGGAGCACGGCCATAAGTGTCGAAGCGATCCGCCGCATCGTTCCAGTATAGCCGGCCGGAGGGTCGGCCCTTTGACAACGATCAAGCCGCACATCGCCCTCGTGGGTTAATGATGCATCATGGAAGATATTCTCGGTATGGCCGAGATTGCCATTCTGCCTGCAGTGATGCTGTTCATGGTCGGCAACCTTCTGACGCTCGCTGCGACCTGGCTGGCGTCGCGATGGCTGGGCAAGGCTTCGGCCGTCGCTGCCCTGAAGGAAGCCCCATGAGCTGGCGCCTGCGCTATCGTCTGGCTGAGTTCGTGCGTTCCTCGTTCTGGCTTTTCCCTGTTCTCGCGCTCCTGATTTCCTGGCTGGCAGGCAAACTCGTCCTCGAACTGGTTCCAGACCCTGACTGGCCACGCTTCGACGATGGCGACGTCGAGGGCATGCGTGTCTCCATGGCCGCGTTTGCCTCCTCGATGCTGACGTTCATGGTCTATGCCGTTTCGGCGCTGCTGCTCGCCATCCAACTCGCCAGCGGTCAGATCACGCCGCGCATCATCAGGATGACCTTCAGCCGTTGGGAGATGAAGGTCGCGGCCGGTGTCTTCGTCTTCGCGTTTGGCATCACCATGGTCGCCCTGGCGAACACGACCGACCAGGCCCGTCACGGCGGGCTGATCGTCCTGGCGATCGTGGGCAACGTCCTGGCCATTGCTGTCTTCTTCTGGTTCGTGGAAGAAGTCGGCCTCGGTCTGCGCCCGGTGACGGTGCTGCAGAAGGTTTTCGCCGATGGCAAGGAGGCGATGGACAGCGTCTATCAGGGTGCCTTCGACGCCGGACGGGCGGAGGGCCGGGGAATCGCCCGGGAACTCGCGGCACGCGAGGGCCGAATCGTCGAACGCATCGGTCCGTCGGGGACCTTCCTGGCCTTCGGTATCCGCGAGCTCGTGGCCCTGGCGACGAGAGCCGGCTGCACGATCGAACTGATACCGCAGATCGGGGACTTCGTCTCGACGGGCGATCCACTGGCGCGCGTCTATCCGTCCGACGCGCAGCTGGGCGAAGAAGCGCTCAATTCCCTGGTCGCCTTCGGGCCGGAGCGCACGATGCACCAGGATCCGATGTTCGCCTTCCGCATCATGGTGGACGTGGCCTCGCGTGCCCTTTCGCCGGCCGTCAACGATCCGACCACGGCCGTGCTGGCGATCGACCAGATCCATCGGCTGCTGCGCTATGCTGGGCAGAAGAACCTCGACAATGCGAAGGTGTGCGATTCACGCGGGACGCTGCGTTTGGTCTTTCCGACGCCCAACTGGGACGACATCATCGACCTGGCAGTGACCGAGGTGCGCCAATACGGCGCCACCAGCATTCAGGTCGTCCGTCGATTGCGGGCAATGCTTGAACATCTCGTCGACCGGCTGCCGGCGGCACGTGCGCCGGCGTTGCAGAGTGAACTGGCACTGCTCGAGCAGACCGTTGCTCGCTCGTTCGTCGAGCCCGAGGACCGCCGGCGCGCGAACAAGGGCGATCTGCAGGGGCTCGGAGGATCGTCGGGGCGGTCGGATGACTAGACTGGATCGGCTTGGCGCCGGATCTTGACATAAGTCAAGGCACGCCGGCTTCCTGCGGCTACGGTTCGAGCTCTGCCAATAGGGATCGCGCCATGAGAAGAGGTAAGCCCCGATCGCTCCAGCCTGCGGCGCCAGCCTGTCCCAGACTCATTCGCAGTACCGGCCGCGTGGAAGTCTGGTTGATGCGTGGCAGCAGGAAGATTCAACGAATCGGATGCGTCGGCATACCGCTCGCCCTCGATGCCCTGCGCCATGGCGAGGATATAGTGGCAGACCTGTTCGACGAAGCACGGCGTACGCTGGAGCGGCGCCAGCCTGTTCGGCGGCTGGCTGCTCTTTCTCCGAGAATGGCGCGCGGAACGGCCTGATGGCGATGACGATCGACGCGCTGGCCTCCACGGCCGGCCACATCGTGGAACTGATCGGCGTGCTCATTCTGCTGGCCGGCGCCTTCATCGCAATCGTCGCCTGCCTGGTCCGCCTCCGACGGGGCGCGACCCTGGAAGATGCCTATCACGGGCTACGGGCCGACCTTGGACGGTCCATGTTGCTCGGCCTGGAGTTCCTGGTCATCGCCGACATCATCGGCACCGTGGCCATAGAGCCGACGTTGCACAATCTGGGCGTCCTCGCGGCGATCGTCGCGATCCGCACCCTGCTGAGCTTCGCGCTGGAACTCGAGGTCAGCGGACGCTGGCCCTGGCAGAAGGGCGACAAGTAGCCCGCGCTGCTTCTTGAAGCTTGCCGCCCCGGGACGGCCGGCAATCCGCATTCCTCGACGAGGCCGCGGCCAGGGGCCGTGCGTCGAACAACCAGTTCCTCGATCCGTCGGTGGGCACGTACAAAGACGGCTGATCCCGGCTCAGCAGGTCGCTGAATAAGTGGGAGTCGTGGCGTGTAAACGAAACAAACGAAATAAACGAAACAAATGAAGTGAATGCCGCACCCCCCTGAAACAGGACCTCCTGGCACTCGATATTGTGCGCCTTCCGATCAGCGCCTCAGGATCTGGTTGATTCCTCGGATCTTGCCTCTCCTGATGGGAGGGTTTTCAGCCCTTCCGGCTCGGTCGCGTCGCCCGGGCGGTTCGACTCCTTCCGGGCACGCCACTCCCATTCCAAATTTCATTGCTGGCGACGTCATCATCACGAACAACCACGTCGTCGAAGGCTGCAAAGAGATTCGCGTGGCCACCCGCGCGAGCCGACTGCGCCGAGGAGTGGGAAACATCTAGCGTAGAAAAAATCGATAGGAGAAGCGCTCGGTCGATGCTGGGAGGGCAGATTAGTCGCGACTCTCGACAACTTGCGTTCCGGCGCGATGCGCCCATGTCGACACGATAAGACGCCC
>CAIYWM010000133.1 GCA_903929895.1 uncultured Alphaproteobacteria bacterium | reverse complement strand
CGGCGCGGCGAGACGCTCAGCCCGCCCGAAGGCCTCTACGAGGAATTCTGCGCGCGCTTCCCCTATGCCGAGACCGACGACCAGCTGCAGGCGATCTCCGATGTCATGGACGATCTGTCGTCCGGCAAGCCGATGGACCGGCTGATTTGCGGCGATGTCGGTTTCGGCAAGACCGAGGTTGCGCTGCGCGCGGCCTTCGTCGCGGCCATGTCGGGCAAGCAGGTGGCGGTGATCGGTCCGACGACCCTGCTGGCCCGCCAGCACCACCGCACCTTCGTCGAGCGCTTCCAGGGCATGCCGGTGAACATCGGCCGCCTGTCGCGCCTGGTCACGGCCAAGGAGGCCAAGGCCACCAAGGAAGGGCTGAAGGTCGGCACGATCAACATCGTCTGCGGCACGCATGCGCTGCTGGCCAAGGGCATCGAGTTCAAGGATCTCGGCCTGCTGATCGTCGACGAGGAGCAGCATTTCGGGGTCGCCCACAAGGAGCGGCTGAAGGAGCTGCGCGCCGACGTCCACGTGCTGACGCTGACCGCGACGCCGATCCCGCGCACCCTGCAGCTCGCGTTGACCGGCGTGCGCGACATGAGCCTGATTGCCACGCCGCCGGTCGATCGGCTCGCCGTGCGTACCTTCATCACGCCGTTTGATGGGGTCACCATCCGAGAGGCGCTGCTGCGCGAGCAGTATCGCGGCGGACAGACCTTCTACGTCTGCCCGAGGGTCGAGGACCTGGCGTCGGTCGCCGAGGAAATCCGCGAGCTGGTACCTGAGATCCGGCTCGGCATGGCGCACGGCAAGCTGTCGCCGACCACCATCGAGAATACGATGCAGGATTTCGTCGAGGGCAAGTTCGACGTGCTGTTGTCGACCAACATCGTGGAAAGTGGCCTCGACATCCGCAATGCAAATACGATGATCATCCATCGCGCCGACATGTTTGGCCTCGCCCAACTCTACCAGTTGCGCGGCCGGGTCGGCCGCGGCAAGACGCGCGCCTATGCCTATCTCACCGTGCCGCCGGGCAAGGCGTTGAACGAGTCGGCAGCCAAGCGGCTCGAGGTGATGCAGACCCTCGATACGCTAGGCGCGGGCTTCCAGCTCGCCAGCCACGATCTCGACATCCGCGGCGCCGGCAATCTCCTGGGAGACGAACAGTCGGGCCATATTCGCGAAGTCGGCATCGAGCTCTACCAGCAGCTCCTGGAGGAGGCGGTCGCGGCCGCCCGCGGGCGCTCGCAGGAGGCCGAGAAGTCGGAATGGTCGCCGCAGATCAATCTCGGCATCCCGGTGTTGATCCCAGAGGAATACGTGCCTGATCTCTCGGTGCGCATGGGCCTCTACCGCCGCCTGGGCGGTCTCACCAGCCAGAGCGAGATCGATTCTTTCGCCGCCGAGCTGGTCGACCGCTTCGGCCGCATGCCGGTGGAGGCAGAGTTCCTGCTCAACACCGTGGCGCTCAAGCTGCTGTGCCGCGCCGCCCAGGTCGAGAAGATCGACGCTGGCGAGAAGGCCGTCGTTTTCAGCTTTCACGACAACAAGTTCGAGAAGCCCGAGCGCCTGATCGGCTGGATCCAGAAGAACGCGCCGCTGGTGAAGCTCAGGCCCGACCATCGCGTGATCGTGCAGCGCGTCTGGAAGGAAGAGCGGCAGCGGCTTTCGGGCGTGACGTCGATCGTTTCTTCGCTGGCGAAGCTCGCCGCTTAGGCGACTTCTTCGGTCTGGGCTTCGCTTTCGGTTTCATCAGGGCCCTGGCCGTGCGCCGGGCGCAGCGCAGCAGCCAGTCACTGAGGCGTGTATCGCCCGAGGCGCGCGCCAGGGTCACGGCGCCCACGGCGAGGATGGCGATGGCCGTTGCGTCGGCATCGAGCGCACGCCGCTTTCCCCTGGCAAGCTCGGCGATGACGCCATGGAGCACGTTGGCATAGGCGAGCCGCGCCGCCAGAGGCGCTCGCGCCACGTCGCCGGCGAGAGAGGCGAGGGCGCAGCCCTGCGCGCTGGCGGCGAGTGCCTCGCGGTCGAGATAGGCGTCCAGTACGGCTTCGG
>CAIYWM010000132.1 GCA_903929895.1 uncultured Alphaproteobacteria bacterium | reverse complement strand
GCCTGTTGCCCATCCTTCGAGACGGCCCTTCGGGCCTCCTCAGGATGAGGCTGTAGGGCAACGGCACCGAGAAGCGCTAGCGCGGTTTCGGCGCGTCGGGGGCGTTGGCCCACTCGCGCAGTTCGGGCACCGGGGAGACCACCGGCCTGCCGGCAAAATGATTGTCGAGGTTGCGGCAGACGAGGTCGGTCATGCGGCGCTGGGCGTGCTGGGTGCCGCCGCCGAAATGCGGCGTCATCACCAGCTTGTCGAGTTCGAGCAGCTCGGTGCCGGTGTAGGGTTCCTCGTCGAACACGTCCAGGGCCGCGCCTTCGATGATGTCGTTGCGCAGCGCGTCGGCCAGGGCTGCCTCGTCGACCGCCCAGCCGCGCGAGATGTTGACGACGTGGCCGCGCGGACCCAGCGCCTTCAGCACGTCGGCGTTGATGATGTGCCGGTTGGAGGCATCCGACCGCAGGCAGACTATCAGGTAGTCGCACCAGGTGGCGAGCGCCATCACGTCCGGGAAGTACGGGAAGTCGACGTCGCTGCGCTGGCTGCGGTTGCAGTAGCCGATCTCGACATCGAACCCCTTGAGGCGCCGTGCGACCTCCAGGCCGATGGCGCCCAGTCCCAGGATGCCGACCTTGCCGCCGGTCAGGCCGGCGATGGCCCCGAAGCGATTGGGGATGCGCTGTTTCCACTCGCCGCGCCGGATCATCTTGTCGGCACGCACCAGGCGGCGCGTCGAGGCCAGCAGGATGCCGACCGCGAGTTCGGCCACGTCGGGCGCATTGGCGTCGGCACCATGCGTTATCATGATGTTGCGCCGCCGGGCCGCTTCGAGATCGACGCGCTCGTATCCCGTACCGTAGCAGCAGAATAGCGAGAGCCTCGGCAGGGCCGCCATCATGGCGTCGGAGATGCCGACGCTGCCGGTACTGACGATCGCCTGCACCGTCGCGGCGGTACCGGGCGGGATGTCGGCGACGGTGGGCGTGGGATTGTCCATGTGCCCGATGATCGTGCAGCGCTCACTGAACGAGGCGAGCGTCGCCTTGGTGAAATGAAAGCCGGTCAGGATGTGCGGTTGGTCAGCCATGGTGGAGCCGTAGCATGTGACACACGCGTCGGTAAGCGGGAGGCGTCCGCGCGGCGAAAAACCGGCTTGGCAAAGAACGGATCGCTGTGCAAGGTGCAGCGCACGAAGCGTCCCGCCGCGGTCAAACGGATCTGAAGCGCCCCATGAAAATCGCTATCGTCAAAGAACGCAGGCCCCACGAAACCCGTGTGGCCGCCACTCCCGAGACGGTCAAGAAGCTGAAGGCGCTGGGCGCGGAGATCACGATCGAGGCAGGCGCCGGAACGGTCGCCGCCTATACCGACCAGGCCTACAGCGAAGCCGGCGCGACGATCGTGCCGGACGCGGCCTCGGCCATCGCCGCGGGCGACATCGTCTTCAAGATCCAGCGGCCGATGACGACCGAGGAAGGTCTCGACGAACTCGGCCTGCTGCGCCAGGGCCAGACCCTGATGGCGCCGCTCGGGGCGCTGACCAACAAGGATCTCGTGCAGGCACTCGCCTCGCGCGGCGTGACGTCGTTTGCACTCGAGCTGATCCCGCGCATCACGCGTGCGCAGTCGATGGACATTCTGTCATCGCAGGCCAATCTCGCGGGCTACAAGGCCGTGCTGGTGGCCGCGAACAATTACGGTCGCATCTTCCCGCAGATGATGACGCCCGGTGGCACCCTGGCGCCGTCGCGCAGCTTCATCATGGGCGTGGGCGTCGCCGGCCTGCAGGCGATCGCCACGGCGCGGCGCCTCGGTTCGGTCGTCACCGCCACCGACGTTCGCCCGGCGACCAAGGAGCAGGTCCAGTCGCTCGGCGCCAAGTTCGTGGCGGTCGAGGACGAGGAATTCAAGGCGGCCGAGACGGCGGGCGGCTACGCCAAGCAGATGAGCCCGGAATACCAGGCCAAGCAGGCGGCGCTGGTGGCCGACCATATCAAGATGCAGGACATCGTGATCACCACGGCGCTGATCCCCGGCCGCTAGGCGCCGGTGCTGGTGACCGAGGAGATGGTCAGGTCGATGAAGCCGGGCTCGGTGATCGTCGACATGGCGGTCGAGCAGGGCGGCAACTGCCCGCTGTCGGAGTTCGGCAAGGTGGTCGAG
>CAIYWM010000131.1 GCA_903929895.1 uncultured Alphaproteobacteria bacterium | reverse complement strand
TCTCGCCCTAGCCCGCCCAGGCGGCACGCGCCTTGGCGCGCTGCTCGTCCATCGACTTCTCGAAGCCGTCGGTGTCGACCTTGATGTCGCGCGCGCGCAGCACGTCCTGGGTGAGGTCGAGCGGAAAGCCGAACGTGTCGTAGAGCTTGAACGCGACCTCGCCCTTCAGCGTGCCGCCGGCCGTCAGCTCCCGCGTCTCGTCGTCGAGCAGCTTGAGGCCGGTGCCCAGCGTCTTCTTGAAGCGCGTCTCCTCGAGCTTCAGCGTCTCGGTGATCAGCGGCTGCGCACGCGACAGTTCGGGATAGGCGTCGCCCATCTCGCGCACCAGCGTCGGCACCAGCTTGAAGATCACGGGATCCTGCGCGCCGAGGATATGGGCGTGGCGCATCGCGCGGCGCATGATGCGACGAAGCACGTAGCCGCGGCCCTCGTTGGAGGGCAGCACGCCGTCGGCGATCAGGAACGACGTCGCGCGCAGATGGTCGGCGATCACCTTGAGCGAGGCGCTTTGCGCGCCGTCGGGATCGACATTGATCTCGTGCGCGGTCGCCTCGATCAGCGCGCGGAACAGGTCGATGTCGTAGTTGTTGTGCTTGTGCTGCAGGACGGCCGCAAGACGTTCCAAGCCCATGCCGGTGTCGATCGACGGCTTGGGCAGCGCGATGCGCTCGTCCTTGGTCACCTGCTCGAACTGCATGAAGACCAGGTTCCAGATCTCGATGAACCGGTCGCCGTCCTGTTCGGGGCTGCCCGGCGGTCCGCCGGGGATGCCCTCACCATGGTCGTAGAAGATTTCCGAGCACGGGCCGCAGGGGCCGGTATCGCCCATCGCCCAGAAATTGTCCGAGGTCGGGATGCGGATGATCCTGTCGTCGGACAGGCCCGCGATCTTCTTCCAGTGGCCGGCCGCCTCGTCGTCGGTGTGGAACACCGTGACCAGCAGCTTGTCCTTGGGCAGGCCGTAGTCCTTCGTCAGAAGGTTCCAGGCCAGTTCGATCGCGTGTTCCTTGAAATAGTCGCCGAACGAAAAGTTGCCCAGCATCTCGAAGAAGGTGTGATGGCGGGCCGTGTAGCCCACGTTCTCGAGGTCGTTGTGCTTGCCGCCGGCGCGGACGCACTTCTGCGAGGTCGAGGCGCGCGAGTAGGATCGCGTCTCCAGACCGGTAAAGACGTTCTTGAACTGCACCATGCCGGCGTTCGTGAACATCAGCGTCGGGTCGTTGCGAGGCACCAGAGGGCTCGACTCCACGACTTCGTGGCCGTTCTTGCGGAAGTATTCCAGGAAGGTACGACGGATTTCGCTGACGCTTTGCATGCCGGCCTTGTAGCGTGCGCCAGCCCGCCAAGTCCAGAACAGGGAACCCAGGGGAAATGGCCGCCGAGGCCCATTCTACCGCCACTCTTCGCCTCTCCGTGGGCGACCTCAGGATCGTCCATCCGATCACCGTGCCGACCGGCCCGGTGGCAGCCGCGGACGTCGTCCCGGCCCTGCAGGGGCTGGTGAACGCGGTCGTCGCGGCGGCGGAAGCCGGAAAGACGATCTCCTGCCGCAAGGGGTGCGGCGCCTGCTGCCGCCAGCTCGTGCCGATCTCGCGCACGGAGGCTGAACGGCTGATGGT
>CAIYWM010000130.1 GCA_903929895.1 uncultured Alphaproteobacteria bacterium | reverse complement strand
ATAGCTTCCTCTATGCACTGCAGTCGGCATCGCGCTTGAGCCGATTCATGGGTTCTGGGACGCACGGCTCGCTCAATTGCTTTCCGTGTCATCCTGAACGCAGTGAAGGATCCTTCGCTCGCTCCAGCGCGGAGACTGCTCCGCGCGCGATGACACGATTGGGGTCGAGAGGCGTCGCGCCATGAAGGCCCGCGGCTTCCTCCCCGCGTTGCCGGCGCTGATCCTGCTGTTCGTGTTCTTCCTGTTCCCGGTCGTGCGCATGCTGGGCTTCAGCGTCGAGGGCGGCACGTTCGACTGGTATGCCAAGGCGCTGGGCGAGCAGCTCTATCTCCGCGTCTTCTGGAACACGTTCGAGATCGCGCTGCTGGTCACCTTCTTCTGCCTCCTGCTGGGTTATCCGCTGGGCTTCCTGATGGCCACGACCACGCCCTTCTGGGCGACCGTGGGCTTCATCTTCGTCCTGCTGCCGCTGTGGACGTCGGTGCTGGTACGCACTTACGCCTGGATGGTGCTGCTCGGCCGCAACGGCGTGTTCAACCGCACGCTCATGGAAGCGGGCATCATCAGCGATCCGATCCCCATGCTGCACAATTTCACCGGCGTGCTGATCGGCATGGTGCATGTGCTGCTGCCCTACATGGTGCTGCCGATCTACGGCGCGGTCCGCAAGGTCGATCCCGCCATTCCCGCGGCGGCCGCGGGGCTCGGCGCGTCGAGTTTCGCGATCTTCCGGCGCATCTACCTGCCGCTCACCCTGAACGGCATCTTCGCGGGTTCCGTCCTTGTGTTCGTGCTGTCGCTGGGCTTCTTCATTACCCCGGCGCTGCTGGGCGGCGGCCGGGTGATGATGATCGCCGTGCTGATCGAGCAGCAGGTGCGCGAGGCGCTGAACTGGCCGTTCGCGGCGGCGCTCTCGGCCGTGCTGCTGGTCTTCACCTTCGCCGTCTATGCGCTGGCACAGCGCTTCACGCGAACGGAGACGGCGCGATGAGCAGGCGTCTTCTCGTCATATCGTGCGGGCTCATCTACTTCTTCCTGATGCTGCCGCTGCTGGTCGTCTTCCCGATCTCGCTGTCGTCGGCGCCCTACATGCAGTTCCCGCCGCCCGGCCTGTCCTGGCAGTGGTACGAGCGCTATCTCGACGATCCGCAATGGATCGATGCGACCTGGCGCTCGCTCTATATCGGCGGCGCGACGGCCATCTTTGCCCTGGCGCTCGGCGTACCGCTGGCCTTCGCGCTGGTGCGTGGAAAATTCTTCGGCCGCATCCTGATCGACCGCCTTGCGCTCGCGCCCGTGATCGTGCCGACCATCATCCTCTCGGTCGCGGTCTATGGCCTGTTCGCCAAGCTGAAGCTGATCGGCAGCTGGTACGGGCTGGTGATCGCCCACACGGTGCTGGCGCTGCCCTTCGTGGTGCTGGTGCTAGGCGCCGGCCTGCGCGACTTCGACCGCTCGCTGGAACAGGCGGCCGAGGGTCTGGGCGCCAGCCGCTGGCGCACGCTCTCGCGCGTCACCCTGCCGTTGCTGCGGCCCAGCCTCGTCTCGGCCGGGCTGCTGGCCTTCATCTCCTCGTTCGACGAGGTCGTCGTGGCGTTGTTCCTGGCCGGCGCCAACATGACGCTGCCCAAGAAGATGTTCGACAACATCATGATGGAGATAGACCCGACCATCGCCGCCGTGTCGGTGATGCAGATCCTGCTGGTGTCGGTCGTGCTGGTGCTGATCGGCCGCTTCGGCCGCGGCCTGAAGGATAGTGCGAGATGACGATGTTGCCGACCCTTCGAGACGGCCGCGGTGCGGCCTCCTCAGGGTGAGGTGGGAGTGTAGTGAAACCCTCATCCTGAGGAGCGGTCCGAAGGACCGCGTCTCGAAGGATGGGCCAAGGAGCAGGCGATGGCCGACAGCATCTTCCACAAGGATTTCAAGGCGACGCCCTGGTGGTGGGAGTGGTGGCATCCCTCCAACGAGCTGAGCCAGGACCCGCCGCTCAAGACGGACGTGCTGGTGGTGGGAGCGGGCTATGGCGGCCTGTCGACCGGACTGGAACTGGCGCGCTCGGGCGTCGACGTCACGGTGCTGGAGCGCGGCGATTTCGGCGTCGGCGCCTCGACGCGCAACGGCGGCGGCGTCAGCGGCGGCACGACCATGGGCAAGGGTTTCTCCGGCAAGGGCGTCGGCGGCGATCCCGAGGCCTGGAAGAAGGTGATGGCGCGCATGCTGAGCGACGCCGCCGATTCGCTGGCGCAGGTCGAGACGGTGATCGAGCGCGAAGGCATCGAGTGCTTCTGGCGCATGAACGGCCGCTTCAGCGGGGCCTACACGCCGCGCCACTTCGCCGAACAGCAGGCCAAGGTTGCGACCTACAACGAGAAGGCGGCGCTGGGCACCTACATGGTCCCGCGTGAGCGCCAGCGCGAGGAGATCGCCTCGGATTACTACTATGGCGGCATGGTCGTGGAGCGCACCGGCCAGCTCCATCCCGCGCTCTATTACGGTGGTCTGCTGAAGGCAGCGCACCGCGCCGGCGCGAAGCTCTGCGCCAATTGCGATGCCGAGAAGATCGAGCGCAAGCCCGGCGGCTTCCGCGTGCTGACCAGCAAGGGCCCGATCGAGGCGCGCGAGGTAGTGATCGCGACCAACGGCTACACGACCGAACTCACGCCGACCCTGCGGCGCAAGCTGGTGCCGGTCGCCAGCCACATCATCGCCACCGAGGAGCTGCCTGAGGATCTGGTGCAGAGCCTCATTCCAAAGAACCGCGTCGTGTCCGACACCAAGCGGGTGCTCTGCTACTACCGCCAGTCGCCCGACAACAAGCGCGTGATCTTCGGCGGCCGCGCCCGCTTCACGCAGGTGACGCCGGAGGTGAGCGCCCCGGTGCTGCACGGCTACATGCTGGAGCGCTGGCCGCAGCTCAAGGGCGTGAAGGTGACCCATGCCTGGACCGGCAACGTGGCCTTCGCCTTCGACTTCCTGCCGCACATGGGCATGGAGCAGGGCATGCACTATCTGATGGCGTGCAACGGCTCGGGCGTCGCGATGATGTCCTATCTCGGCTACCAGACCGCGCGGAAAATCGCGGGGGGCTCGAACGCCCCGGTCAACGCCTTCGACGGCCAGGACTTCCCGACCGTCCCCTTCTACAGCGGCAACCCCGAATGGGTGCTGCCCTTCGTCGGCGCCTGGTACCGCACCCGCGACTGGTGGGATCGGGTGCGGGCTTAAAGCCGGTAGACAAATATGACCTCACCCTGAGGAGCACCGCGTAGCGGTGCGTCTCGAAGGGTGGGTACGAGCACCACGCCCGTTGCCCATCCTTCGAGACGCGGCCTGCGGCCGCTCCTCAGGATGAGGTCGCGTGACTGCGTGACGCTCCTCTTGCGTCGTTGCTACTTCATCGTGATCGGCGAGAAGTCCTGGAACCAGTTCTGGGCCTGCACGAAGCCGGTCACCTTGGGCGACATGGCGCGCGGCGCGACGTCGTGGGTCACGAACAGGAACAGCGCGTCGTCGACGATCTTCTCGTGGACCTTCTTCAGCGCCTCGTCCTGCGCCTTCTGGTCGAAGGTGGTGCGCGCCTTCTCCAGCAGCACGTCCATGCCCGGGTCCTGGTAGAAGCCCCAGTTGGTGCCGTTGGGCGCCACCAGCTTCGAATCGAGATGGCGGATGAAGGCGGTGAACGGGTCCTGGATGAAGTAGCTGAAGTTGAGCGCGCTGGCGCCCTTGCCGAGGTCAGACTTCGCGCCGGCCCGCCACAGATTGATCAGCGTGTTCCACTCGGCGACCTCGAACTCGATCTTGATGCCGACGTCGGCGAGGTTCTGCTGGATGTACTCGTTCATCGCCAGCGGCTGCATCTGGCCCGAACCCGAGCTGGAGATCAGCACCTTGGCCGTAACCGGCTTGGCCTTGCTGAAGCCGGCTTCGGCCAGCAGCTTCTTCGCCGCTTCCGGATCGAACTTCACGTCGAAGCTCGGGT
>CAIYWM010000129.1 GCA_903929895.1 uncultured Alphaproteobacteria bacterium | reverse complement strand
TGGTGTACTCGCGCAGCGCCTTCGTGATCGCAAACAGCCGCAGCCGGAAGGACGGCAGCGGCGTCCGCCCCAATGGAGGATGTTGCCGCGCCAGCCGATCATCGCGCCGGCTGCGGCCGGCAGGGCAATCACGTCCTGCGGGGCCGCGCGAACGACGCGTGGCGACAGCGGCATGTCGGTATCGATGCCGTCGGAAATCTCGTGCGAGACGCCGGCCGGAAGCAGGAACATGCAGCCATTCCCGACCGTGGCATCGGAAAGCGGGATCCACGCCGAGACTTCCAGCGATTCGGGGGGCTGGGCTGTCCCGGATCTGATCCCGGTAGCGCATGAGAAACTCCTCATGCGGCGAACAAATCGTGTCCTGCGGGACGATATTGTCGAGGATCACGTAGCCTTCGCGCATGAATCCGTCGAAGGCCGCCTCGACCTCCTTCGACCGGGAGAGACCTTCGGTCGGAACGCCGGAAAAATCGATTCGGGTCACATGCCTCGTCTATGGTTCCGGCCGGGCCGTTGCGGTATCGCGTCGGCGCCAAGGCTGTCGTAACAATCGAGGAAGGCAAGGCATTCTGCTATGAGCATGCAAGCTGCCCACACCGGGCCGCCGGCAGGAGTGCACGTGAACGCCCGTCATCGCTACCTCGTCTATGGCCTCGTGATCGAGAGCGAATTGCCGCTGACGTCGGTTCACGAAGCCGCGGGCGGCGACGGCTGCGCCGACATCACGCTCCTCGCCGGATCGCCGGACTATTTCCAGGCCATTGTTCCCGGCGGCGTCCGCGACCCCGAGGACTGGATCGAGCACGTCGTTCTCGACGACGGCGGCGTCTACATGAAATCCAGCGAGGTTTTCGAGGCTGCGATCTCGGCGAACGGCCGGACCGCCATCTGCCGCATGCTGGGCGACGTCGAGCAGAGGGCCTTCGAAGCCAACCTCCTGAACTTCGTCGTCAGTGCGTCGCTCACCTTGCAGGGCGAGGAGACTCTTCATGCGACCGTGCTCGAGATGGAAGGACGTGCCGTCGGACTGCTGGGCCAAAGCGGCGCCGGCAAGTCGACGCTCGCGGCCTATCTGATCAGCCGCGGTGCCGACCTGATCACCGACGACATGCTGCGCGTGAGCTTCGCCGGCGACGCGATCCTGGCCTATCCCGGCCCCTATCGGCTGAAGCTGCTCGACCAGCCCGCCATCGGCTTCCTGCCGGATGCGGTGGCCGACGGGCATTTCAACGCGTTGAGCGGGAAGATCATGGTCCAGCCGCGCCGCGAGCCGCGTCGCCACCGCGCACCGTCGCGGCTTGCGGCGCTGTTCCATCTCGGCAACCCCGATGACGACATGATCACGGAGGTCTCGAGCGCCCGCCTGAACGGCCTGGAACTCGCGCGGACCCTGATGTCGTCGGCGATGGACACGCGGTACGCAGGCGGCACCCGCATGGAGCACCAGATGCGTTTCGTCGCCCGCGTGGCCGATCTGCTGCCGGTCCATGCACTGCGCTATCCGCGTACCGTCGCGGCGCTCGACGGCGTCGCCCGCGAAATCCGCCGGATCATCGGACCGTGAAGCGGCTGGCCACCTTCCTTGCCTTGCCGCCAAGCGACCGCCTGCTGCTGGTCAAGGCCGCCGCGACGCTGGTCGCCGTGCGCTGCGCCTTGCACCTCGCGTCGATCGAGCGACTGCGCACCTGGGCCGGCCATCTCCGCGAAGGCAATCGGCCTGCCGACCGCATCATCTGGTCGGTCCGGACCGCCGCCCGGCGCGTCCCCGGGGCCACATGCCTTTCCTCGGCCCTTGCGCTCCAACACCTGCTGTCATCGGCCGGTCACCCGTCGCAGGTCCACATCGGCGTCGCCCGCGACGCCTCGGGCTTCATGGCCCATGCCTGGCTCATGTACGACGGCGTGGTGGTGATCGGCGAAGAAGAGCACGAACGCTACGCCCACCTCACGGCATGGGACGCGCGCAAGACGTTCGGCACATCGGTCTAGTGTTCGCGGCGCTCCTCAATGTCAGGGACGAGCCGATCGACCTGCGGCCGTTCCCGCCTAGCTTCGAAATCGTCGGCCGGGCCCGACGTGTGGCCTTCAGCGCCGGGCCGGGCAGCATGTCGGCCTCACTGGCCGGACGCTACTGGATCGTGGGCCGCTTCCGCCTCGACGCACCGGACGAACTCCGCGCACGGCTCGGACCGCCCGCCGCTTCGGCGTCGGATGCAATGCTGTGCCTGCTCGCCTACGCGAAATGGGGCGAGTCCTTCACCGACTTCCTGGCCGGCGACTTCGCCTTCGTCCTGTGGGACGATGGTGCGCAGTGCCTGCTCGGCGCCCGCGACCAGATGGGCGTGCACGGGCTCTTCCATTCGAGGACCGCGGATTCCTGGCTCGTCGGCGATTCGCTCGACTGGCTGGCCGCGCGGGTGCCGACGAGTGACGCGCTCGATGACTACTGGATCGCCGACTTCCTTGTCCTCGGCGTGGCGCGCGAATTCGAGCGCACCGTCTATCGCGACATCAAGCGGCTCGCGCCTGCGCATCTCCTGAAGCTCGGCGAGGGGGGTCTCTCGCTGCGCCGCTACTGGCGGCTCGACATTCCCGAACCGGTCTACCTGAACAGGGCCGAGGCCTACCATGAGCGTTTTCGCGAACTGCTGTCGCGTGCGGTAGCGGACCGGCTGCCCGTCGGCCAGGTGGGCATCACGATGAGCGGTGGTCTCGACTCGACGACCCTGGCGGCGACCGCCGTCGAAGTGACCGGCGATCCGTCACGAATCGTCGCGGAGTGCGAGCACTACGAACGGCTGATGCACATAAGGGAGGATCACTACGCCTCTCTCGCGGCACGCCATATCGGAATCGAGCTGCGCATCCGGCAGGCCGACGACATCGCCTACGACCCGCAATGGCGCGCGCGGGAACTGCGGTCCCCTGAACCCATGACGGCGCTGATCAACGCCCACAACATGCAGCAGGTCGCGCGCGAGATGGGCGCAACCGCCGCCGTCTGGCTGGACGGTGAAGGTCCGGACAACGCGCTCATCCTCGAGCGGGACGCCTATCTCGGATGGCTGCGTCGTCAGCGGTCCTGGCGTCGGCTGGCACAGGCATTGATCGGGTACTGCGCGGCCAAGGGCTTCGCCGGCTGGGCACAGACGATCGGCCGCCATGCCGGGCTGCAGCGGAAAGCCGAACTGGAGCCGTTCGACACACTGCCGCGCTGGCTCCGGCGCGACTTCGCCGAGCGGCTGGCCCTGACGGAACGGCGGGAATGCCTGGGCACGGGAGGTGACGTGTCACACCCCTGGCATCCGGCCGCGATCGACTCGTTCACCAGCCCGATCTGGCAAAGCCACTTCGACGTCCGTGCCTTGGAAGGAACGCTTGGCGGCTTTGAGTGGCGCTACCCCTATCTCGACCTTCGGGTCCTCGAATTCATGCTGTCGGTGCCGCCGGTCCCGTGGGGGTGGAACAAGCGGCTGATCCGCGAGGCCATGCGCGGCCGGCTGCCGCCGGAAGTGCTGGCCCGCCGGAAGACCCCGCTCGATTGCTATCCGGAAGTGGCGACGATCCGGGAGGTCAGCATGCCGGCCCTGCCCGAGGACAATCGGATCGGCGGCTACGTCGACACCCGATTCCTGCCCGGTCGAGAGGCCTCCGATCCCGATCTGGCGACATCCCTCAACGCCCATGCGCTGGACCATTGGCTCACGCGCCGACGCCAATGAGGCGGCAAAATCAATGCTTTATCGCATTTGCTCCGCAAGATATCTGTTGTTACCCTTTGCGCCGGCTTCCTTGGGTCCATCGGCATGAACGGGTCTTCCCTGCTCTACAAGAAATCGGTGCGGCAGGTTTCCTGCAGGATAAACGACGAAGTCGCGATTCTCGATCTGGATCGGGCGATTTACTTCGGCCTCCAGGGAGTCGGCGTGCATATCTGGGATTCGCTCGAGCAGCCGCGTTCGGTGGATGATCTTTGTGCTTCGGTGATGGCTGAATTCGAGGTATCGGAAGCGACGTGCCATGCGGATGTCGTGCAAATACTCGGACGCCTCGAGTCCGAAGGCCTGATTGAAGCGACCCGATAGCGCCTCCCCGGGGTGAAAGGCCGATTCATGACGGACGAACCGATGCAGACGGGCGAAGAGGCCGCGGCGGGATGAATGGCCTGTCCCAGGACTCCAATTCCTGAACCACCCGCCTCGACGGCGTGAGCGCCGGTGTTCAGGTGACGCCCGAGTTTCAGTTCCTTTGTCTTGCAGCACGTCCGCAGCCAGATCTGACGCGCCTGAGGGAACTGCTGCGCCGGGGCATCGATCATCAGGCACTGATCAGCCTCGCCGCAGGCCATGGGGTTCGGCCCTCCCTCCTGGTCTGCCTGGGAGAACTCTCCTGGGAGAACGTGCCGGATGACGCACAGGCCGATCTCGAACATTTTCGCCAGAGCCACCTGCTGAAGTCCCTGAATTTGGCCGGCGAACTGCACCGTTTGGTGGTTTCGCTGTCCGGCCGCTCGATCCCCTTCGTCGCCTTCAAGGGTCCGACCCTGGCACTTGCCCTCTATGGCAGCCTCGCCGGACGGGAATACAACGATGTCGACGTGATCGTGCCGGAGCGACGGATCGACGACGCCGAAGACGCGATCGGGACGATGGGGTACGCCAGCCCCCAGGGCGACAGGACGTTCCGGCGCGCTTTCCTCGCCTCTCAACGACAATATGCCTTCATCCGGGCCGACGATGGTGCCGCCATCGACCTGCATTGGGGGTTCTGCGGCACGCACGTTCCCTTCCCCGTGGCGCCGGACGAGATCTGGGACGATCCGGCCCTCCTTTCCGTCGGTGGCCGCGACGTGCCGGTCCTGTCCGCCCCGAACCTTGCCCTGCTGCTGGCCGGGCATGGCACCAAGGAGAACTGGGCCATGCTGAAGTGGGTGAGTGATTTCGCCCGCCTGATCGACCGTCATCGCACCCTCGACTGGGAAACGCTGCATGCGCGGGCCCAGGCCCGGGGGTGCGGCGACGCCGTCCTGCTGGGCTGCGCAATGGCAGAGGAGCTGTTGGATGTCGCCGTTCCGCAGGCGCTTGCATCCCGCATCGCCGGCAGCGACCGCGTGCGGAAACGGACCGCCGCGATAGCCGGGACGATGCGGCGAGGCCTGCCGCCACCGGCCCAGGTCGAGCATTTCGCCGATCTTCTCCTGTGCGACCGGCCGATCGACCGGCTCAGGGGAGCCCTCAAACTCGCTTTCACCCCGACGGCGGGCGACTACGAGGCGATGAGACTCCCGCCCGCCCTCTGGAGCGCCTACTATGCGAGCCGCCCCTGCCGGCTCGCCTTCAGAACCGCCACCCGCCGTGCCTGACGTCCCGCCGGACGGCCTCTGTAATGCCGCCATAATCAGGAGCCTTTAAGGGTTCGGTCCGGAAATTGCGGAAACGCGGTTGCCGCGGCCCGAACGGCACGCCAGAAATCGCCGCCCCAACAAGGCGGCCCAAACAGGAGACTGCGCGATCAGTACACAGTCCGTGCCCCGCCCCCGCCCTCCCTTCGAACGGATCGCACTCCTGCTGCAGGGCGGCGGCGCCCTTGGCTCCTACCAGGCCGGCGTCTACCAGGCGCTGGCCGAGGCCAACCTGCATCCCGACTGGGTCGCCGGAATCTCGATCGGCGCGATCAATTCCGCGCTGATCGCGGGCAATCCGCCGGAGCAGCGTGTCGAAAAGCTGCGCACCTTCTGGGAGACCATCACCCGGTCGCCGTTGGGCGTGCCGATGATGAAGGGCTTCGACTTCAGCAGCGACATGGAACGCCAGTTCGTAAACCAGCTCGGCTCGTTCGCAACGCTGATGTTCGGTGCGCCCGAGTTCTTCAAGCCGCGGTTCCCGCCGCCGATCTTCACGCCCGCCGGCAACCCGGGCAACCTCGCCTATTACGACGTCGCTCCGCTCAAGGCCTTGCTCGAACGGCTGGTCGATTTCGACCGCATCAACGCCAAGGAAATGCGCTTCAGCGTCGGCGCCACCAACGTCAAGACCGGCAACTTCATCTACTTCGACAACGACACGCACAAGATCGGGCCGCAGCACGTCATCGCCAGCGGCTCGCTGC
This sequence comes from uncultured Alphaproteobacteria bacterium, assembly GCA_903929895.1. Taxonomy (GTDB): domain Bacteria; phylum Pseudomonadota; class Alphaproteobacteria; order Reyranellales; family Reyranellaceae; genus Reyranella. The sequence continues at coordinate 252 of CAIYWM010000129.1, read as the reverse complement.
CGCCGGGCTTTCCCGCAGCCGAAGTGGACGGCGAGTTCTACTGGGACGGCGGCGTCGTCTCGAACACGCCTCTGCAATGGGTGCTCGACGCCCGCCCGCGCGCCGACACGCTCGCCTTCCAGATCGACCTGTGGAGCGCGCGCGGCGCCCTGCCGCGCGACATGGTCGAGGTCGACACGCGCATGAAGGACATCCGCTACTCCCGCCGCACGCGTGCCGGCACCGATCAGTGCCGGCAGATACAGGCGTTGC
>CAIYWM010000128.1 GCA_903929895.1 uncultured Alphaproteobacteria bacterium | reverse complement strand
CCAGGAGCTGCGTCAGCGCGAGGTCGGCCGCGGAGAACCAGGCGAAGGTGATGCAGGTGGCGAGGCCGGCCCCGCCCAGCAGGACGAGCGCGACCAGTCGATGATACTTGGCCTCGTGCGCGGCGCCGATTGCGCAGCCGGCGCCGGCCAGCCAGACCAGGGCGAGCGCGGGGTCGAGGTCGCGCCAATCCGGTCCTCGCAGGCCGAGGCTGCCCATCGAGATCGGCACAAACGCCGCGAGGGCGGCTGCCAGCAGCAGGATCCGCAGCTGGGGCTGCAGGCGGCGCGTGCTGAACACCATCTCGGCGGCCCGCGACCATTTCAGGGACAGGACGATCACGCCTCGTTCGAACAGATGCCGGCCATTCAGGTGCCGCAGCACCGGCGGTCCCACCGGGCTGTGCTGCAGGTAGTTCCTGAGCGCGAGGTACAGCAGCGCCCCGGCAACAAGCGCTACCGCGCTCATGATCAGGGGCAGGTTGAACCCGTGCCAGATGGCCAGACTGAAGACCGGCGTGCGGGTCCCCAGCACCGACTGCACCGCCGTGAGCAGGTAGGGGCCGACGGTCGCCGCCGGAAAGATGCCGACCACCAGGCAGGCCAGCACCAGGAACATGCTCGGAACGCGCATCCAGAACGGCGGCTCGTGCGGCTCGCGCGGCAGGTCGAGGGGCTTGGCGCCGAAGAACACGGAATGGATGAAGCGCAGCGAATAGGTCACGGCGAAGGTGCTGGCCAGGACCGCGACGTAGGGCTGCGAGGTGTCGAGCAGCGAGTGGACGTGGGTTTCGATCGCCTCGGCGAAGAACATTTCCTTCGACAGGAACCCGTTGAGGAGCGGCACGCCCGCCATAGCCGCGCTCGCCACCATGGCCAGCGTGGCGGTGACCGGCATGTAGTGGAACAGGCCTCCCAGCTTGCGCATGTCGCGCGTGCCGGTCTCGTGGTCGATGATGCCGGCAGCCATGAACAGCGAGGCCTTGAAGGTCGCGTGGTTCATCATGTGGAAGATGGCGGCAACGGCCCCCAGCGGGCTGCCGAGACTGAGCAGCATGGTGATCAGGCCGAGGTGGCTGATCGTCGAATAGGCGAGGAGCCCCTTGAGGTCGTGCTGGAAGATGGCGAAGAAGGCGCCCAGCAGGAGCGCCGCCATGCCGGCGAGTCCCAGGAGCCAGAACCATTCGGGCGTCCCGGCCATGACCGGCCACAGGCGCGTCAGGAGGAAGACGCCGGCCTTCACCATGGTCGCCGAATGGAGCAGCGCCGAGACCGGAGTCGGCGCCGCCATGGCATTGGGCAGCCAGAAGTGGAACGGGAACTGCGCGCTCTTGGTCAGCGTGCCGAGCAGGATGAGAATGAGGGCCGGCAGATAGAGAACGTGCGAGCGGATGGCCTCGCCGGAGGCCAGCACCTGGTCGAGATCGTAGCTGCCCACGATCTGTCCGATCAGGATGACTCCGGCCAGCAGCGCCACGCCGCCGAAGCCGGTGACGACGAGGGCCATGCGCGCGCCGTCGCGCGCGCCGGCCGTGTGATGCCAGTATCCGATCAGCAGGAACGAGAAGATGCTGGTCAGTTCCCAGAAGAACAGGAGGATGATCAGGTTCCCGGCGATGACGATCCCGAGCATGCTCCCCATGAAGGCGAGCAGGAACGAGAAGAAGCGCGGCACCGGGTCGTTCGGCGACATGTAATAGCGCGCATAGAGCACGACCAGGAATCCGATGCCCGTCACCAGCAGGGCGAACATCCAGGCGAAGCCATCGAGGCGCAGGGTAAAGCTCAGGCCCAGCGCGGGAATCCATTCGGCCTCGCTGCGGAGCACCCCGCGCTCGACGATCGCAGGATAGGCGGATATCAGCAGGAAAAGGCAGATCAGGGCCACGCCGCCGGCCAACCACGCTTCCGAATTACGCGCGTTGGGCCGGAACGTCGCAGCGAGGAGGCTGCCCACGAAGGGAAGAACGATCAGGATTGTGAGCAGTACGTCGTCGGTCATAAGCCTTGGCGATGCGTATCTGATGGGTATCTGAAGCTGACTCTAGCATTTTCGGCTCAAATAGTTCCCTCCCAGACGAGTCTGCACGGCTGGCCTCATTGTGTGCTGCATGACCAGCTGATCGAAAGCTGCTGCCGGATCGTGGCGATGCGAGGGCCGTGAACGGACGGCGATCAATTCGCTCCGCGCGTGCGATGCCTGCATTGTACTTTGGTATAGGGCGCTGCCTGCTCATGTACGATGGCGGTGAGCAGCCTTCTGGGCCAACCTTGCGTTGCGTTTACAATCGCAAGGGGACTTCACATGGCTTTCTTCACGACGAAGGACGGAACCCAGATCTTTTACAAGGACTGGGGCCCCAAGGATGCGCAGCCCATCGTGTTCCATCATGGCTGGCCGCTGAGCGCCGACGACTGGGATGCCCAGATGCTCTTCTTCCTGGGCAAGGGCTTCCGCGTGATCGCCCATGATCGTCGCGGCCATGGCCGCTCGACCCAGACCGATACCGGCAACGAGATGGACACCTATGCCGCCGACGTCATCGAGCTCGCCGACCATCTCGACCTGAAGAACGCCGTCCATATCGGCCATTCGACCGGCGGCGGTGAGGTCGCTCGCTATGTCGCGCGCGCCAAGCGGGGCCGTGTTGCCAAGGCGGTCCTGGTCAGCGCCGTGCCACCGATCATGGTGAAGTCGGACAAGAACCCCAAGGGCACGCCCATCGAGGTCTTCGACGGCTTGCGCGCTGCGCTCGCGGCCAACCGGGCGCAGTTCTATCTCGATGTGGCCAGCGGCCCGTTCTACGGCTTCAACCGGGAGGGCGCGAAGGTCCTGCCGGGCACGATCCAGAACTGGTGGCGGCAGGGCATGATCGGCGGCGCCAAGGCGCACTACGATTGCATCGCCGTCTTCTCCGAAACCGACTTCACGGACGATCTGAGGGCGATCACGGTGCCGACGCTCGTGATGCACGGCGACGACGACCAGGTGGTGCCGATCGCCGACGCGGCCGAGCTTTCGATCAAGCTCCTGAAGCACGGCACGCTGAAGGTCTACAAGGGCTATCCGCACGGCATGCTGACCACGCACGCCGATGTGCTCAACCCCGACCTGCTCGCCTTCATCACGGCCTGAGTCAGTTGATCGGCATCGATGCAGGACTTTTCCCTGCATCGATGTCGGTCGTCAGACCATCATCACCTTGCCGGTGGGCAGGTCGTAATAGGCGCCGACGACCTTGAGCTTGCCGGCCGCGACCATGTCGCCCAGGATCGGCTTCTCGGTCTGAAGGCGGCGAACGTTGGCCTGGATGTTGGCGATCACGGCGCGCTGCCGCAGGTCGTCGCCCGGTGTCTTGAGGACCGGCTCGATTCCGGGCTTCATGGCGCGCACGAGGTCGGCGATGTGACCGGGCAGCGTGTTGCCTTTCTGCAGCGCCTCGATGGTGGCGTTCACCGCGCCGCAGTTCGTGTGGCCCAGCACCATGATCACCTTCGTGCCCAGCACGGCGGCGCCGTACTCGAGACTGCCAAGACCGTCCGGCGTGACAAAGTTGCCGGCGACGCGGACGACGAACAGTTCGCCCGGTGACTGGTCGAAGGCCAGCTCGGGCGCCACACGGGAGTCGGCGCAGCCGAGGATGGCCGCGAAGGGCGCCTGACCCTGGGTGCGCGCAACACGGCCGGCGGTATAGTCGCGCTCCGACAACTTCCCGGCTGCGTAACGTGCGTTGCCCTCCATAAGGCGCGCCAGCGCCGCGTCAGGCGTCTCGGCCGAACGGGCCGGCTGCGCGCCGGCCGGGCCCGCCGGCATCGCACCGATTGCAGTCATGGCGGCGAGACCGCCCAGTCCGGCGAACAGGCGGCGACGCGACAGGCAAACGTTGCACATGAGATCCTCCCCAGGAAAACGCCACCTTAACTACACAAAAATCCTGAGCAATCAATCTCAAGGCATAGCTGAGAGCAGGAATTGGCCACGCGTTCTGTCAGGCGACCGTCCGTTCGCCCCCGGTGACGGGAAGACGCGCCGGACCAGCGCGGCGCGCCTCTGCCAGTTGTCGAGCCTCGGCGTCGCGGCCGGAGGCCAGGTAGGCCTGCAGCAACGTCGCTTCCACCAGGTCGCCCTGCGCGCGGCTGCCGCCGATACGCTCCCGCTCGGGCAACATCGGCTCGATCAGGCCGATCGTTGCCGCATAGTCGCCGCGCCGGTAGGCCGCGAAGGCGCGGGCCACGGCGGGGATGACGGATCCCGACGGATAGCGCCCGGCGTCTGCCAGCTCCTCGATGGCCTTGATCCACCCTTCGAGCGCTGCGTCGTCGCCGGTGGCGGCGTAGGTCAGCGCGACATGCCAGTCCGCGAGAGACATGCCGGGGCGCGGCAGCTTCTCGCGCGCATAGTCCTTGAGCTTCGTCCAGCGCGCGGGATCGCGCGGATAGCCCGCCAGTTCGGAGCGCCACAGGAAGGCGGCCGAATCGGAGAGCTTCTGATGGATGGCGCCGCGATGATCGTCCGCGCAGAAGGCCTCGGTGTAGAGGCGCAGCCCGCCCTCCAGATTCCCGGCGTGCAGTTCGAACAGACCGAGATGCCAGTTGAGGTGGCCGAACAGTCCGCCGCCGCGATCGTATAGCGGCAGCCAGTCGCGCAGGAAGGCGATGCCGGTGTCCTGATCGCCGGTCTCGTAACAGAGATGGGCGAAGGCATGGGCGCCATAGGCGTTGCGCCGGTACTGCGCGAGGGAGCGCTCGATCATCGGCCGCGCCTCGTCGTGCCGGCCGATCTCCGACAGCGCCATCCCGCGATGCGCCTCGAACCACCAATCCTCGCCGTAGTGCGGGGCGAGGCCATCGAGAAAGTCGGTGAGGTCCTGTTCGCGCCCCGATAGCCCCGACATTCCGATCAATCCGCCCTGGTTGGCGGCGAGGCTCAGCACCAGCGCGTCGCGCCGCCATGTCTGCACATGGTTGCGCAGCGCGGTCAGCGCGGCGACCGCCTGGCTGGCGAACAGCGACCGAAAGACCTCGATCTGACTCCGCTCGCGCGCCGAGACTCCGTCAGCGAGAGAGGAGGCCATGGCGAGATCCGCGCGCATCGCCTCCAGCCTGCCGGCGAGCTGGGACGTCCGGGCCCGGCCGATATAGGGGAGCGCGAAAGCTGGATCAGCCGCGATGGCGCGGTCGAAGGAGGCAGCCGCACCGGGATAGACCGTCAGCAGCAGATCGACACCCTCGACATAGGCGTCGCGCGCAGTGACGCTGTTCGTTGAGAGAGGAAGGCCGTAGCGGTCCGTCAGCATATCGTCACCAGAACCCTTCATTGTAGCCCCTCACCGTGCGCCAGCGACCGGGCGCGTTCAAGCGTCGGTGAGACGGGACACAGACCTCCCGATCGACGCAGTATGCCGGTCGCGCCGCTTCCGGTGGTGGTGCACCGCCGGTCCAAGAGTAAACGATGCGACGTCATTTCCGTGTCCTGGCCGTTCTCGCCCTGACCCAGATTGCCGGGTGGGGCATGATCGGTGTCCTGCCGGTCATTGCACCCAAGGTGTCCGGAGAGTTTGGCATCTCCCTGTCGTCTGTGTCCCCCGGCACGTCGGTGATGTTCGTCGCGATGGGCCTCGCGGCCCCCTGGGCAGGGCGCGCCTTTGGTCGCTTCAGGTCGAGGGAGGTCATGACCGTGGGCGCCGCCGTAATCGGTCTCGGCTTGTGCCTGCTTTCGCTGTCTCCGAACCTCGCTGTCTTCCTGATGGCCTGGGTGTTGATTGGACTGGCAGGCGCCCTGTTCCTGACGACAGCCGCCTACGCCTATATCGCGTCCTATGCAGAAGAGGATCGGGCGCGCAGCCTGATCGGCACGTTGATGCTGGTGACGGGCCTTGCCGGCAGCGTCTTCTGGCCAGTGACCGCCTTCCTCGAGGATCTGGTCGGATGGCGCGGCGTCGGTGTCACCTATGCCGCGATCATGGTTGTGATGGTCTGTCCCCTGGTCTGGTTCGGCTTGCCCGCGATTGAAGACACCATGGCCCCGACGTCGAGTACGGGACGCCTGCGCAGGGGCCGGGTCTTCGTCCTGATGGTGGCCGCCATCGCCCTGAACAGCTTCGTCACCTTCGGCATCGACGCCGTTGGCATTCAACTCTTGAAGTCTATGGGAATG
>CAIYWM010000127.1 GCA_903929895.1 uncultured Alphaproteobacteria bacterium | reverse complement strand
GAAGCGAAGGACCTTGCGGAACGATCATAGTGCTCCGCAGCGCGCGCTAGATCCTTCGCTTCGCTCAGGATGACAGAACATGCCGAAGCCTAGAGAAGCCCCAGTCGCTTCAGCTCTGCGGCCATTTCCGCCGGCATGTCGGCCGTGTCGCCGCTCGACCGGTCCGGCGGCGCGCGGTCGGGTTCGAGGTAGCGCCAGCCCTGGAAGGGCTTGCAGGCACGCGGCGCGGTCTCGATCAGGGGGCGCTTGAGCTTGATCCGGCAGAACTTCTTGCCGCTCTCCTCGTCGAAATCCTCCTCGAAGCCGACCAGCTCCTGGCGGCAGCGGATGACGCCGCGCACCACCCAGTAGAGCGAGCCGCCCAGCAGATCGTCGCCCCGCCGGGGCGAATTGCGGGTGTAGACCCAGTGAGGCGAGCGTGCCGACTGCCCCCGCTCCCGGCGACGCGCCGCCTGGACCGTCTTCATGTGGGCGAGATCGTCGACGCCGACCGCGAGCTTGATGAGATGCAACGCCATCGCCTGCGATTAGTACGTGATCGGTCTCCTGCTCAAGCCCGGCTATCCACAGCGTGACCTTCCCGCCACAGGCTGCGAGAATTGCCGACCGGACTTCCGACTCCACATTGTCTGCACAATCCACGCTCTATTGTCCGGTCGCTGTTTGCGGGGAATTCTCATGAATAAGTCGACGCTGGCCGCCTTGGTTGTGGCCCTCATGCTGGGCTCCGGCATTGCGGGTTACCTGATCGGGAGGCCGGGCGATTCCGTCGACCGGCCCGTGGCGACGGCCACGAAGCCTCCGGCCACCGCTCCCGCCACCCCGCCCCCGGCGTCGAACCCGCCGGCGCCCCAGACGGCCCAGTCGGCGGCACCCGCGCCGCTCGCCCAGCCGCCGGCGTCGCCCTCCGATCCCTTCTCCTTCCGTCGAGTCGGTGTCGATTCCAGCCGCAGCGAGGCCGAAGCCTGCCTCGCCTTCAACAAGCCGCTCGCCACCGGCGACGTGAAGTACGGCGACTTCATCCGCATCGAGCCTGAAGCGAAGACGGCGCTGCGCACCGTCGACGACCGGCTGTGCATCGCCGGCCTCACCTACGGCCGGGATTATACCGTGAAGCTGCTGGCGGGCTTTCCGGGGCGCGATGGCGAGAAGCTGCGCGGCGAGCAGAGCGTGAGCGTGGCGCTGGGCGCCCGCCCCGCAGTGGTCACGCTGCCTGGCAAGGGCTTTATCCTGCCTCGCGGCAGCGCCGCCGGTCTGCCCGTCACGACCATCAACGTTTCCAAGGTCGGCATCTCGGTCTACCGGGTGAACGAGCGCGGCCTCGAGCGCTTCTCCGCCGACCGCTCCTACGACGTTTCCTTTCCGGGCGCCGAGCCGATCACCGAACCCTGGTCGCTGCGCAGCTGGCTGAACGGCAGCAATGGCGCAGAGCAGTGGAGCGGCACCATGGAGGTGCGCAATGTGCCCAACCAGGCCGTCGTCACCGCCTTCCCGATCCGCGAGACCATCCAGGACTGGAAGCCCGGCGCCTATTTCGTGGTGGTGTGGAATGCCGCCAAGCCGCCACCCCGCGACTATGACGACGACGAGTCGAACAGCGGCGGCGCGGCCGGCCTGTGGGTGATCGACACCGACATCGGCCTAACCTCCTTCAGCGGCGACGACGGGCTGAACGTCTTCGCGCGCTCCTTGCAGACCGCGCAGCCCCTCGCCGGCATCGAGGTCACCGTCCTGTCGCGCGGCAACGAGCCGATCGGCAAGGTGGTCACCGGCGCCGACGGCCGCGCGTCGTTCGCGGCCGGCCTGCTCAAGGGCACGGGCGCCGCCGAAGCGGTCGCCGTCATGGCGCAGGATCCGGCGAAGAAGGAATTCTCGCGCCTCGAGCTCACCAAGTCGGCCTTCGACCTGTCCGACCGCGGCGTCGACGGAAGGCCGCAGCCCGGCCCGGTCGATGCCTTCCTCTACACCGAGCGCGGCATCTACCGCCCCGGCGAGAACGTGCAGCTCATGGCGCTGATGCGTGACGACGCGGCCAATGCGCTCTCCAGCCTGCCGGTCACGCTCATCGTAAAGCGGCCGGACGGCAGCGAGTTCACCCGCTTCACTCACGGCCTGCAGGGCCCAGGCGCCATCGCCCAGGCGATCGAACTGCCGAAGTCCTCGCGGCGCGGCCGCTGGTCGGTCGCCGCCCACATCGACCCCAAGGGCGCACCGGTCGGCCGCGTCGAATTCTCGGTCGAGGATTTCGTGCCGGAGAAGCTCAAGGTCGAGCTCACGCCCGACGAGCCGATCATCCGGCCCGGCAGCGTGAACCGCTTCGTCCTCTCGGCCGACTTCCTCTATGGCGCCCCGGCATCCGATCTCGCCGTCGAGGGCGACATGCGCATCACGGTTGACGATGCGCCGTTCCCGGCCTTCGCCAAGTACCGCTTCGGACCGGAGGACGATCGCGAGAAGTTCGAACCGCCCTTCATCGAGCTCAAGGGCGAGAATACCGACCAGGCCGGCAAGTCGAGCCTCGAATGGGCGGGCGACCTCGCCAAGGAGACGGTCCTGCCGCTGCGCGCCCAGATCCAGGCGCGCGTCTTCGAACCGGGCGGCGGCCGCGCCACCAAGACCGAGAAGGTCATGCCCGTGCGCACCCGCGACGCCTACATCGGTGTCCGCCCGACCTTCGAGGGCCGCTACTCCCGCGAGGGCGTCGACACCGAGTTCGACGTCGTGGCGGTCGACGCAGCCGGCACCCAGGTCGCACGTCCCTCGGTCGAATACCGGATCGAACGCATCACCAACGTCTATCAATGGTTCCAGGTCGACGGCCGCTGGCGCTGGCAGTCGGTCACGAACACGCGGCTGATCACCGCCGACAAGGTGACGCTGAAGGCCGACACGCCGACACGCGTCTCGCAACGGCTGGACTGGGGCCAGCACAAGCTCACCGTCATCGACAACGAGAAGAACACCTCCACCAGCCTCACCTTCTACGTGGGCTGGTACGGCGGCACGGCGACTGAGGAGGCGCCCGATACGCTGCGCGTCGCCAGCGACAAGCAGAACTATGCGCCGGGCAATACGGCCCGCCTGCGCATCGAGGCACCGTTCGCCGGCGAGGCGCTGATCGCCATCGCCACCGACCGCATCGTGTCCACCCAGTCGGTGCAGGTGCCGGCTGGCGGCACGACGGTCGACATCCCGGTGAAGGGCGAGTGGGGCGCCGGCGCCTACGCACTCGTCACCGCCTGGCGCCCGCTGGCGGCGCCCGCCGAACGCACGCCCACGCGCGCGATCGGCGCGACGTGGCTGGGCCTCAATCCGGCCCTGCGCACGCTCGGCATCCAGATCGGCACCCCGGAGAAGATAACGCCCCGCCAGCGCATCGAGGTGCCGGTGAAGGTATCCAACCTGCAGGCCGGCCAGGAAGCGTACGTCACCCTGGCCGCGGTCGACGAGGGCATCCTGCAGCTCACCCGCTACAAGACGCCCAATCCGGCGGACCACTATTTCGGCAAGCGTCGCCTCGGCGTTTCCATGCGTGACGATTACGGCCGCCTGCTCGACACGCGCGCCGACGAACTCGGCCGCATCCGGGCCGGCGGCGACGCTGGCGAGATCGGCGGGCTCGACATCGTGCCGACGCGCATCGTTTCGCTGTTCAGCGGACCGGTGAAGCTCGACGACAAGGGCGAAGCCAGGATCGCCCTCGACATCCCCGACTTCATCGGTCAGCTCCGGTTGATGGCGGTCGCCTACGACAAGACACGCGTCGGCTCGGGCGAGCAGCGCCTGTTCGTGCGAGATGCCGTCACCGCCGACGTGGTGCTGCCGCGCTTCCTCGCCCCGAAGGATCTCGGGCGGGTGGCGCTGTCGCTGCACAATGTCGACGGCCAGGCGGGCGATTACCGCGTGACCCTCACCGCCTCCGGTTCGGTCTCACTCGAGCGCCCGGTGACCGAGACCAAGCGGCTGGCCGCCAACCAGCGCGAGCTGCTGACCTGGCCGCTGCGCGCCGGTGAAGCGGGCTTCGGCAAGGTGACGGTCGCCGTCCAGGGACCGGGCAACTTCGCCGTGCAGCGCGAATGGGACATCCAGGTGCGGCCGGCGCAGACTCCCAGCGCCGTCGACACGGTGGCACGCCTGGCGCCGGGCAACGAGGCCACGGTCGACCGCAACGTGATCGCGGGCTTTGCGCCCGGGACCGCTCAGGTCAGCGCCTCGCTCACGCGCATCCCCGGGATCGACGTCGCGGGCCTGCTGCGCGCCCTCGACAAGTATCCGTTCGGCTGCATCGAGCAGACCACCAGCCGCGCCATGCCGCTGCTCTACTACAACGACGTGGCGCTGCTGGGATATGGTCTGGCCGATCCGCGCATTAACGACCGCGTCCAGGACGCGGTCTATCGCGTCGTCGACATGCAGCTGCCCGACGGGTCGTTCGGCATGTGGGGACCCTTCTCGACTCCGGCGGCGGAGTGGCTGCAGACCTACGTGCTCGACTTCCTGGTGCGGGCGAACCAGCAGCAGATGGCCGTACCGTCCGCGTCGCTGCAGCGGGCGCTCGGCTGGCTCAACAAGACCGCCGACAAGCTCTCGCCCAATGCCCAGGCCTATGCCTGGTACGTGCTGGCGAAGTCGGGCTACGCCGATCCCGGCCGCGTCCGCTATTTCCAGGACACGAAGGCGGGCGAGATGAAGGGCGGCATCGCCTGGGCGATGCTGGCCGCGGCGTTGAACCAGGTAGGCGAACCGGGGCGCGGCCGCCTCGCCTTCGCCACGGCGCGCCAACGCATCGACGAGCGCGATCCGTCCGACTATTACGGCTCGCCGCTGCGCAACCGCGCCGCCCTCGTCACGCTCGCCGTCGAAGCGGGCGGACGCGAGGCCCTGACAGAGGTGACGAGCCTCGTGGGCGAGCGCCTGGCAGCCTCGATCGGTCTCACCACGACGCAGGAGCAGGCGTGGCTGGTGATGGCCGCCCGTGCGATGAGCGGCAGCGCCCAGCTCGCCTATTCCGTGGACGGCCAGCAGCGCCAGGCGTCCGCCGAACCGGTGACGATCAACCCCGACGCGGCGGCCCTCGCCCGCGGCCTCAAGCTGCGCAACGACACCGACCGTCCCATCTGGATGCAGGTGACGGCGCGCGGCGTGCCGGTCGATCCGCAGCCTGCAGCCACGGCCGGCCTCAGCGTCGAGCGCAAGTTCCTGAAGTTCAACGGCGAGCCCAGTGCGCTGGGCAACGTCGTGCAGAACGAGCGCTTCATCGTCTCGATCTCCGGACGCAACCTCGAAGGCGGCTATCATGAGGTGGCACTGCTCGACCTGCTGCCGGCTGGCTTCGAGATCGAAGCGGTGCTGAACGACGAGACGGCGAAGTCCTTCCCGTTCCTGTCCGACCTCACCGAAACCCGCATTGCCGAGGCGCGCGACGACCGCTTCTTCGCGTCCTTCAATATGGGGACACGGCCCTACCAGACCTGGTGGGATTCCTCGGCGAAGAATCCGAACTCCTATCACGTCGCCTACATCGTGCGCGCCGTGACGCCCGGCACCTATGCCGTCCCGGCGACGAACGTCTCCGACATGTATGCACCGCGGGTCTACGGGCGGACCGCGATGCGTCCGCGGACGATCGTTCCGGCAGGAACGAAGTCGGCGCCATGCGCCTCCGGCCTCGGCGGGCCGGTCGCGCCGGCGCCGCCACAACCCCGGCGGCGACGGCGCTGACGCTCGACCGCCTCTTCCCACCCG
>CAIYWM010000126.1 GCA_903929895.1 uncultured Alphaproteobacteria bacterium | reverse complement strand
ATGAATGCAGCCAAAACAAGAGGCTATGAATAGCCCCAATAGCCTCACCCTGAGGAGCATCGCGCAGCGATGCGTCTCGAAGGGTGGGAACGCGCACCTGCCTGTTGCCCATCCTTCGAGACGCGCCGCTTCGCGGCGCTCCTCAGGATGAGGCAAGTGCTTGAATCGATTCAATTCAGTTCCGGCCAGCCTCTGAGGAGTGCCCCGCAGGGGCGCGTCTCGAAGGGTGCGCAATACGCACATCGCTCTTGAAGTCACCCTTCGAGACGGCGCTGCGCGCCTCCTCAGGGTGAGGCCTGGACCGATCTTGCGCACCTCACAGGCCCATCATCTTGGCGATGGTGTTGCGCTGGATGTCGTTGGTACCGCCGCCGATAGAACCGACCCTGACGTCGCGGAACAGGCGCTGGATGTCGTGCGCCATCGTGTAGCCGGCGCCACCCATGATCTCCATGGCGAGATGGGCGCACTTGAACTCGCCGTCGGTGCCCTGGATCTTGGCGATCGCCGTCTCCTCGACCGGATCGAGGCCGGCATCGAGCATGTCGGCCAGCCGATAGGTCAGCGCCTGCGTCGTGCGCAGCAGGATGCGCATGTCGGCGAACTTGTGCTGGATCGCCTGGAACTTCGAGATCGGCTGGCCGAACTGCACGCGCTCCTGGGCGAAGCGCTTGGCGTACTCGATGGCGAAATGCATGTTGCCGCACGCCTGTGCGGCCAGACAGAGCCGCTCCAGGTTCAGCCCCTTCATCAGCCCCGACCAGCCGCGATTCTCCTCGCCGATCACATGGTCGGCCGGCACGAACACGCCGTCGAAGAAGATCTCGTTGGCATGCGTGGTGCGCCGTCCCAGGGTCGGCAGCGGCTTCATGGTGAGACCGGCGGCCCGTGCATCGACCCAGAAGAGCGTCACGCCCTTGTGGCGCGCCTCGCTGTCGGTCTTGGCCACCACCATCAGATAGTCGGCGACGTGGGCTGCACTGATGTAGAGCTTCTGCCCGGTGAGCCTGTAGCCATTGCCGTCCCGCACCGCGCGCGTCTTGATGCCCGACGCATCCGATCCCGTATCGGGCTCGGACAGCGCGAAGGCGGACTTGAGCTTGCCGGCGCAGATCTCGGGCAGATAGCGCCGCCGCAGATGCTCGCCTGCCGTCAGTTGCAGATGCATGCCGCCATAGACGACCGTTGGCAGGTAGAGCGACGACGCGCCGCTGTAGTGACGCGCCAGCGCCTCGACCAGCACGACGAGGTCCTTGCGGCTGCCGCCCATGCCGCCATAGGCGGGATCGTAGGGCAGCGCCATGTAGCCCGCTTCGGCCAGCGCATCGAAGGCGGCGTGCGGAAACGCCGATTCCTCGTCGAGCCGCCGGATCTCCTCCGGCGGCAGCACGCGGGCCAGCAATTCGGCGACGTTGCGCCGGATCAGGACCTGCTCTTCCGTCAGGCCGAATTCGTCGAGCGTGCTCACTTGGGTTTCGTATCCTGGCGGTAGAGATAGTAGGCCCAGCCACCGACACCGAAGAGCGCCACGAAGACGAGGATTTCGTAAAGGGACATGATCAGTCGAACACCACGACGCCGCGCGCGACTTCGCCGGCCATCATGCGCTTGAAGCCCTCGTTGATCTCCGAGAGCTTGTAGGTGCGGCTGATCAGGCCGTCGATGTTCAGGCGTTTGTTCATGTAGTGGTCGACCAGCACCGGGAAATCGAGGTCGGGCCGCACCGAGCCGTAGAAGGTGCCGCTCATCGTCTTCTCGGCGAACACCATCGCCATCGGCGAATACTGCGCCTTGACCGTGGCCGCGGAGATGCCGACCGCCACGGCATGGCCGCCCGGCGCCAGCGCATCGAAGGCCAGCGCCTGCGTCCGGTCGATCGAGACCGCGTCGAAGGAATAGTCGACGCCCAGCCCGCCGGTGATCTCCTTCACCTTCTTGACCGGGTCATTGTCGGTCGCGGTGTTGACGGTGTGGGTGGCGCCGAAGGTCTTCGCCATCTCGAGCTTGTTGTCGAGGATGTCGGCCGCGATGATTTTGCTCGCGCCGGAGAGCATGGCGCCCTGCACGGCGTTGAGGCCGACGCCGCCGCAGCCGATCACCAGCACGGTCGAACCGGCCTCGATCTTGGCATGGCGCGTCACCGCGCCGACGCCGGTCGCCACGCAGCAGCCGACCAGGGCCGCCTGCGGCCACGGCATGTCCTTGCGGATCGGGATCACCATCTCCTCCGGCACCACCACCTCCTCCGCGAAGGTGCCGATGCGGGCCATCTGGTTGATGCCCTCGCCCTTGTGCTTGATGCGCAGCGTGCCGTCGTAGAGCGAGCCCGGCGGCACGGAAGCGCGCCCGATGCAGAGCACCGTGCGGCCCTGGGTGCAGTAGCGGCAGCGACCGCAGTGCGGGCGGAACGAGAAGATCACATGGTCGCCCGGCTTCACCGTGGTGACGCCCGGCCCGCATTCGAGGATCTCGCCCGCCGCCTCGTGGCCCGGCACGATCGGCATCGGCGAGGGCCAGTCGCCGTTCATGATGTGCCAGTCGCTCTGGCAGACGCCCGAGGCCTTCATCTTCACGCGCACTTCCATCGCCTTGGGCGGATCAAGTTCGCACTCGACGACCTGCAACGGCTCGTTGGGTTTGAACAGAACGGCGGCTTTCATGATTTTCCTCCCGGATCCTTGAGGGCACTATACCATCGGCCCATGAGCAAAACCCTCCTGATCACCGGCGGCGCCTCGGGCATCGGCGCCGGGACCGCCCGGCGCGCCGGCGCGCGCGGCTATCGCGTCGCCATCAACTATCGCAGCCGTGACGCCCAGGCCAAGGCCGTCGTCGCCGACATCGAGGCGGCGGGCGGGCGGGCCATCGCCCTGCCCGGCGACATGGCGCGCGAAGCCGACATCGTCCGCCTGTTCGACGAAACCGAGCACGCGCTCGGTCCCATCACGCACCTGGTCAACAGCGCCGGAATCGACCCCAGCCGCGGCCGGATCGACGAGTACGAGCGCGAGGTGATCACCAACCTCTTCGCGGTGAACGTCATCGGCCTGATGCTGTGCTGCCGCGAGGCGACCCGGCGCATGTCGAGCCGGCATGGCGGCAAGGGCGGCGCCATCGTGAACGTCTCGTCGATGGCGGCGACCCTGGGCGGACGCCGTGGCGCATCGGCCTATGCCGCCACCAAGGGCGCGGTCGATGCCTTCACCAAGGGCTTTGCGCGGGAAGTCGCCGCCGAGGGGATCCGGGTCAACGCGATCCGCCCCGGTCCGGTGATGACCGAAATGACGGAGGGACGCCTCAACGAGCCGGGCGTCCTCGCCGCGGTCGCCGCGTCGCTTCCGATCCAGCGAATCGGCGAGTCGCATGAAATTGCGCAAGCGATCCTGTGGCTCCTGTCGGACGAGGCCTCGTTCATCACCGGGGCGATGCTCGATGCGTCGGGCGGCGGGTATATGACCTAGGGCGCGCTTCAGGCTGGACGACGCGATATCATCGGCCCATGAGCAAAACCCTCCTGATCACCGGCGGCGCCTCCGGCATCGGCGCCGAGACCGCCCGCCAGGCCGCGACGCGCGGCTATCGCATCGCCATTAACTACCGGACCCGCGACACGCAGGCGAAGCAGGTCGTGGCCGACATCGAGGCCAAAGGCGGCAGGGCCATTGCCCTGCCCGGCGACATGGCGCGCGAGGCCGACATCGTGCGCCTGTTCGAGGAGACCGAGCGGGCGCTGGGGCCGATCACCCACTTGGTCAACAGCGCCGGCACCAACGGAAAGCGCGGTAGGGTCGACGAGTATGACGCCGAGGTGTTGGCCAACCTGTTCGCCACCAACGTCACCGGCCTGATGCTGTGCTGCCGCGAGGCGGCCCGACGCATGTCGACGAAGCATGGCGGCAAGGGCGGCTCGATCGTCAATGTCTCGTCGATGGCCGCGACGCTCGGCGGACGGCTGGGCTCCTCGGCCTATGCCGCCAGCAAGGGCGCCGTCGACGCCTTCACCAAAGGCTTTGCCCGCGAGGTTGCGGCCGAGGGCATCCGCGTGAACTCGCTGCGTCCCGGCATGGTGCTGACCGAGATGACCGAGGGACGGCTGAAGGACCCGGCCTTCCTGAGCAGCATCGAAGCCTCGATCCCGATGCGCCGTGTCGGCACCTCGGCCGAGATCGCCCAGGCGGTCCTGTGGCTGCTGTCGGACGAGTCGTCGTTCATCACCGGCGCGATGCTCGATGCGTCGGGCGGCGGGTATATGATCTAGGCTGCGGCTCGCTCCACACTCTTGCTCCCAACATGAACATGTCGACGGAACTCAGACGCTACTCCTCATTGGCGAGGAGTGTGTTAGCAATCGCGAGGCCGGTCAGTGCGATCGCCGTCTTGTGCGGCTTCGCAGTACTCGTCGGCGGAGAGATTCCATGCGCAACGAAAGTGTTGGGCGAAGCTTACCGAACACGTGATGGTATCGTACTCATACTATGGAGTGTGTTTGTCGTCGCGATGATCAGAAAAATGGCTGACGAAGGAGACGAAAAGCTCAGGAATTCCTTCGAGCTCTACAACTTGCCAATTGTAGAAATTGCTTCGCAAAAGCTCACTTTTAGTCTCGGTATGTTTTCGATCATCCTGATCGGGGCATTAGGGTCACTGTTGTTGGGAATAGCGATTTCTCTTTCTCCGCTATGGGCGATTTCAACCGGATGCTTTTTGGGTGGCTGACGCTACGCGCTGACAGCAACCGTTAAAGGCTACGTATTCCGGGGCGCCGCGCCGGCACGTCTTCGAAAATCGCTGAGACTGCTGTCGCAGGAGTCCTCCTTCATCACCGGCGCGATGCTCGATGCGTCGGGGGGTGGGTACATGATTTAGGCGCGTTCACACGCGCCGGACGCAGAACAGACAAGAAAAAAGGCGCCGGGTTTCGGCGCCTTCATTCTTTCTGGACCGCGCGGGTCGGCGCTGTTTACAGCGCCTTGCTCGCGCTTGATTACAAGCGCTGCCGCCCGCCGGCGTCCAAGGCGCCCTAGTTCTTGGCCTTGTCGACCAAGGCCTTTTCCTTGATCCACGGCATCATGGCGCGCAGCTTCTCGCCGACCTCTTCGAT
>CAIYWM010000125.1 GCA_903929895.1 uncultured Alphaproteobacteria bacterium | reverse complement strand
GCCGAGGTCGGATAGGAGATGGCGAGCTGGATTGCCTCGACGAAGCCGACGTTGCGCGGCTTGGGGAAGACGTTGACCTCGTGAGCGACGGCCTCCTCGGCCAGGCCGCCCCAGTCGAGCACGGCCACGACCTCGTCGCCGACCTTGACACGCGTGCAGGCAGGATCGACCTCGGTGACGATGCCCGACGCCTCGGTGCCGGGAGCGAAGGGGAACGGCGGACGGCGCTGGTACTTGCCCGCGATGATCAGGGTCGTGGCGAAGCTGACGCCCGCCGCCTTGATCCGGATCCGTACCTGACCGGTCTTCAGCGGCGGGGAATCGATCTCCTCCAGCCGCAAGTCTTCGGGGCCGCCCCATTGGCGGCAGATCATGGCCTTCATGAGGTGCTTTCTATCAGGCGCCGAAGGCGCCGACGATGGCAACCGAGCAGACGTTGCGCGCCGGGAAACCGCCGAGGTTGTGGGTGAGGCCGAGGCGGACGTCGGGACGTTGCCGGGCGCCGGCGCGGCCCTGGAGCTGGAGATACATCTCGTAGATCATGCGGATGCCGGAGGCGCCGATCGGGTGGCCGAAGCATTTCAGGCCGCCGTCGATCTGGCACGGCACCTTGCCATCGGAATCGTAGAAGCCGTCGAGCACGTCCCGCACCGCGCCGCCTTCCGGCGAGATGAACAGGTCTTCCAGCGTCACCAGTTCGGTGACAGAAAAGCAGTCGTGGCATTCCACCAGGCTGAGCTGCTCGCGCGGCCGGTCTATGCCGGCCTCGCGGTAGGCGCGCTGGGCGGCGACGCGGGCCGTGGCGAAATAGCTTCCGTCCCAGGTGTTGTACTGCTCCTCGACCCCATTGGAGCCAGCGATCTGGAGCGCCTTGACCGAGACGATGTCCTTCTTGCCGAGGCTGCGCGCGATCTCGGGGGTGGTGACGATGGCTGCGGCGGCACCGTCGCTCACGCCACAGCAATCGTAGAGGCCCAGCGGATCGGCGATCAGCGGCGCGTTCAGCACGTCGGCTTCGGTGATCGCACGCTGCAGGTGGGCCTTGGGATTTTTGACGCCATTGGCATGGCTCTTGACCGAGATGTGGGCCATTGCCCGCTTGAGGTCGTCCCGGCCGATGCCGTGCTTGGCGCGGTAGGCCGAGGCGAGCTGGGCGAAGCTGCCGGGGGCGGTGAGGTTCGACCACCACAGCGGTGGGGTCGATCCGGCATTGAGGCTGGGCAGACCGCCGAAGCCGGTGTCCTTCAGCTTTTCGACACCCAGCGCCAGGGCCATGTCGCAGGCGCCGGCCGCGACGGCATAGACCGCCGACCGGAAGGCATCGGAGCCGGAGGCGCAGTAGTTTTCGACGCGGCTGACGGGAATGTAGTCGAAGCGCAGCGTCTCGGAGAGCGGCAGGCCCGATTTGCCGACATGAACCTCGTCGAGGCACGTCGAAAGCCAGGCAGCATCGATCTGCTTGCGGTCGATGCCGGCATCGCCGATCGCCTCCTCGAAGGCGCCGACCATCAACTCCTCGGCCCCCTTGTCCCAGTGCTCGCCGAAGCGCGTACACCCCATGCCGACGATGGCGACCTTGTCGCGAATTCCAGAGGCCATGCCAATGTCTCCCTAGGCGAGCTGCAGCGGCAATCGCTTCACGCCGCGCAGGATGAGCGAATCGTGCCATTCCGGGTCGCCGCCGGAAAGCCGGACGTCAGGCAGTCGTTCCGCGAGCCGGGTCGCAGCGATCTGCGCCTCCAGCCGTGCCAGCGGCGCACCCAGGCAGAAGTGGATGCCGTGACCGAAGGTGAGGTGGAG
>CAIYWM010000124.1 GCA_903929895.1 uncultured Alphaproteobacteria bacterium | reverse complement strand
GTGCGCACGGCCCTGATCCCGGTGGTGACGCTGGTCGCCCTGCAGATGCCCATCGTCTTCAGCGGCGCCATCGTCACCGAGCAGATCTTCCGAGTGCCCGGCATCGGCTCGCTGCTGATCTCCTCGATGCTCGCCAACGACACTCCCGTCGTCATGGGTGTCACTTTCGTCTCGGCCTGCCTGGTCGTCATCTTCAACCTCATCGCAGATATCCTTTATGGCTGGCTCGACCCCCGCATCGCTTTCCGCTAGCGCTCCCGGCGGGCCCCCCGCCGCGCGCAAGGCACAAGGCTTCTCGCCCTGGCATGAGGCCTGGCGGCGCTTCCGGCGGCACAAGATGGCGCTGGTCTCGGCCTTCGCCCTGGCCGTGATCCTGTTCGCCGTCCTGGCCGGTCCGTTCATCTGGCGCGTGCCGATCAACGAGATCGACTTCGCCGCCAAGCTGCAGGGGCCGTCCTGGGCCCATCCGCTGGGCACCGACGATCTGGGCCAGGACCTGCTGTCACGGCTGATCTACGGCGGCCGCATCTCGATCGCGGTCGGTTTCGCGGCGATGGTCGTCGCCATCTTCTTCGGCGTGCTGGTCGGCGCCGTCGCCGGCATGTCGAGCGGACGGGTCGACGCGGCGCTGATGTGGGTCACCGACCTCTTCCTGTCGCTACCGCAGCTTCCGCTGCTGCTGCTGGTCATCTACCTGTTCCGCGAACCGGTGAAGGGTGTGCTGGGCGTCGAGGGCGGCGCCTTCGTGCTGATCGTGGCGGTCATCGGCGGCACGCGCTGGATGTCCGCCGCGCGCCTGGTGCGCGCGCAGTTCCTCTCCCTGCGCGAAAAGGAGTTCGTCGAGGCGGCCCGGGCGCTGGGCGCCTCGCGCATCCGCCAGGTGACCCAGCACATCCTGCCGAATGCGCTCGGCCCGGTGATCGTGGTCGCGACCATCGACGTCGCCGCCGCCATCATCGCCGAGTCGACGCTGTCGTTCCTCGTCCTCGGCTTCCCGTCCGACGTGCCGACCTGGGGCAGCGTGCTGCGCGACGCCAAGGATTATCTCGACATCGCCCCGCACTGGGCGCTGTTCCCCGGCTCGCTGATCTTCATCACGGTGCTGGCGATCAACTTCATCGGCGACGGACTGCGCGACGCGCTCGATCCGCGGCGTGTTCTCTAGGACTGGTGTAGCGTGACCGAACCCCTGCTGGACATTCGCGGTCTCAAGACCTGGTTCAAGACCGACGACGGGATGGTGCGTGCCGTCGACGGCGTCGACCTGCACATCGACCGCGGCGAGACGCTGGGCGTGGTGGGCGAATCGGGCTGCGGCAAGACCGTCACCGCCCGCTCGGTGCTGAAGCTGATCGACATGCCGCCCGGCCGCTTCGAGGCCGGCCAGATCCTGTGGCAGGGACGGGACCTGATCCCGCTTTCCATGCAGGAGATGGACAAGATCCGCGCCAAGGAGATCGCCATCATCTTCCAGGAGCCGATGACCTCGCTCAATCCGGTCTACACGGTGGGCGACCAGATCGCCGAGGTGATCGCGCTGCACCAGAAGCTGTCGCGCAAGCAGGCGATCGCCGGTGCCGCGGAGATGCTGCGGCTGGTCGACATTCCCAACCCCGAGCGTCGCGTGCACGACTATCCGCACCAGTTCTCCGGCGGCATGCGCCAGAGGGTGATGATCGCCATGGCGCTGTCCTGCCAGCCCAAGCTGCTGATCGCCGACGAGCCG
>CAIYWM010000123.1 GCA_903929895.1 uncultured Alphaproteobacteria bacterium | reverse complement strand
GACCACGTCCTACGCGCCCAACTCCCCCTACTCCGCCAGCAAGGCCGCATCCGACCATCTGGTGCGCGCCTGGCATCACACCTACGGGCTGCCGACCCTGGCGACCAACTGCTCCAACAACTATGGCCCCTATCACTTCCCCGAGAAGCTGATCCCGCTGGTCACCATTCGCGCCCTGCGCGGCGAGAGCCTGCCGGTCTACGGCAAGGGGGACAATGTGCGCGACTGGCTGCATGTCGAGGACCACGCCGAGGCGCTGACCCTCGTGCTGCGCAAGGGACGGCCCGGAGAGACGTACAATATCGGCGGTAACAGCGAGCGCCGGAACATCGACGTGGTGCGCGGCATCTGCCGCCTGCTCGACGAGATGCAGCCCGACGCCGCCCATCGCCCGCACGAATCGCTGATCAAGTTCGTGACCGACCGGCCGGGTCACGACGCCCGCTACGCCATCGACGCGTCGAAGATTGCGACCGAACTCGGCTGGCGCCCCCGGCACGATTTCGAGAGCGGCCTGCGCGACACGGTGCGCTGGTTCCTCGACAATCGCGGCTGGTGGGAACGCGTGATGAGCGGCGAATATCGAGGCGAGCGGCTGGGCCTGACCGCCGCCTGATCGAAGCGTCGGTCTATTTCAGGAGATCGAGGAGACTGCCCGGCAGGTCGCGGCGCTGGCGTCGGACTTCGATGCCCAGCAGCGCGGCAATCCCCGGCAGGTTCGAGATTTCGCCCTTCAGGGCCATGCCGACCGCGTCGGCGAACGGCACACGGCGGCGGAACAGCTTTTCCGTGGCATCGGGCTGTGGCGCGCCACGGTTCAGCCCCCAGGCGACGAAAGCCGGCACCGCCTCGGTGGAGATGCCTGGCGACACCGCGCCCTCCACGATCTTGAGCCAGTGCTCGGCGGTGCAGCCGGTTTCCTCCTTGAGCTCCGCCCGCGCCACGTCGAGCGGCTCGTCACCGACCCGCGCGCCTCCCCCCGGGATCTCCCACGAGAAGCGGTCCAGGACATAGCGATACTGGCCGATCAGGGTGACGCTGCCGTCGTGATCGACCGGCACGATGCAGACGCCGTAGTACTTCATCCGCACGCTGTGATAGCTGCGCGGCTCTCCGTCGGACAATGTCACCCGGTCATGGCGGACCGAGAAGTACCGGCAGTCGTAGCCGGTCTCTTCCTTGAGCACCTTCCAGGGGTTGGCGTCGTCCACGCGTTCCATGGCAATCCCCTCCCCGATCACAGCCGTCTACGCAGCCGTGCCGGTCAGATGACGGGCCACCGCCTCGCACTGCTTGCGGATGTCCGGCACCGCCGTCGTCTCCCACAGGTTGCCACGAATGGGCGGTCCCAGGGCGAAGAGAACCTCCGACGCGACACCGCTCTTGCTGACCAATCGATAGTTCTCGCCCAGATCGAGGCCGAGCGACAGCGAATCCGGGCGCGCCAGAATGAGATCGAACAGCGACCGGATCAAGGGGTCGCTGATCCGGTCGTAGTCGAGTTGCGGACCGGAGCAGTTGACCAGCCAGGTACCGTCGATCTGCTGCGCCGAGTTGTCGCCGCGCGCCTTCACGGTCATGGACACGCCCGTTGCGCCCAGCTCGACGCTCTGCAACCGGCCGGCCATCACCACGAGTTTGCCAGCGCGCCGCAACGCCTCGATCTCGGCGGCCACGGGCTGCGCCACGCGATGGCGATGCACCTCCCAATAGGGCCTCACGTGACGCAGGAAGCGCCGCCGTTCGGCGACAGGCAGGCCGCGCCACAGCGCCTGGGTCTGCGGACGCATCGAGTCGAGAACGGCGCGCCAGTCGACGCCGTTGGCCGCGGCCGCCTCGACTTCGCGACGGACCCTGCGCGTCAGCGCCATCACCGTCTTGGGCAGGGTGTCTGGCGTGAGGAAAGCCTGGTACGGGCCTACGTCCCGGTGCGGCAGCGGCATGAAGCCCCGGCGCGAAACGGCGGTGATGTTCCCGCGATGTCCGCGCGAATGGAGATCGAGGACGACGTCCACCATGGTCAGACCTGTGCCCACCAGGATGACGGTGTCGTCCCTGCCGATACGCGACAAGTCGCCGCTCCACGGATTGGCGATATAGTGAGCTTCGCCCGCCTCACCCGTCCGGGGCTTCACGGGGAGCGCCGGCGGAAAGTTTCCGACGCACAGCGCCACGCGATCCACCGTATGCCGAGCGCCGTCGGCCGTCCGAAGCTCGACCGAAGTTGCACCGGCCGTCAGGCTGACCACCTCGGCATCGATCCCGATCATCGATGAGGCGGGATGCGCGGCCAGACAGGCCGACAGCGTCGAGCGCAGGTATTGCCCGTACAGTCCGCGGGACACGAACGGACCTCGGGGTTCGGCGCCCGCTTCCATCGCACATCCCTCCAGCCATTTGATGAAATGGTCGGGCCGCGAATCGTACGCACTCATGTTGCCGACGCGCACATTCAGCAGATGCTTGTCGTTGGGCGTGGAATAGGCCACCCCGCTGCCGAACGCCGCCGCGCGATCGAACTGGAGTATGCGCACCGGGACCGGCGACTGCTCGATCAGGTGCACGGCCAGCATCGTGCCAGTGAAGCCGCCGCCGACGATGCCGAAGGTGGGACGCTTGTCGTCGGTCACTTTTCACCCCGCAGGTATGGCGTGCGCGTGAATGCAGATCTCGGCATGGCGTTCCTCCGTCAGCGTGCGGGAAACAACCGCAGCAGGTTCGTAGGGATGTCGGTCAATCAGAGCGGGCCGGCGCCCGGCTCGGCGCGGACGAGACAACGCTCGGCACGCCCAGCGCGGCGCCCGCTGCGAGAAGCGAACGACGGTGCAGGCTCATCATCGCGTCCCCTGAAGTCAGTCGAGTGGCTGGACCGAAGCAGACTTGCAAATTCGCCCATAATTTGTCGACTGCTTCAGTAGAGATTGTCAACTTGGGGACCTGAGGACAACCGGATCCGTATCCACGCCTTTGCGATCAGATGGCAGGACCGTCTCGCGTTTGTTCGTACTCTTCGCCATTCGTTTGCCGCCCCCATCGCGTCGCGTCATGGCATCCAGAAGACTCGTGTTATCGAGGATGGCCCGACTCGACTCCGCGACATGCGCAAACACGCGTCGAATTTCACAGTTGGCCTCATCCAGACAATCCGCGCAGCGCCGATAGGAGATCTTCGACAGACACGGCAACAGGGCGATCGGCCCGTCGACAATTCGCAGAACCTCTCCGAAAATTATCTGCGAAGGCTGCTTGTTGAGCTGATATCCCCCGAGCTTGCCACGCTTGCTCCGCACCAGATCGTGATGCT
>CAIYWM010000122.1 GCA_903929895.1 uncultured Alphaproteobacteria bacterium | reverse complement strand
GGCGTTGGGCACGAGTTCGTTGCCCCCGGCATGGTCGAAATGCAGGTGGCTGTTCACGATGAAGTCGATCTTGCCGGGATCGCGGTCGATCGATTCGAGTCGCGACTTCACGTCGTCGTCGGGGCCGTACTGTTCGAAGCCGAAGATCCGCGCCACACCCGCTCCCATGCGGCCGGCCGCATCGGTGCGGCACTGCGGGTGCATGCCGGTGTCGAACACCGCCCGGCCCTTGGGGTGTTCGATCAGGTAGGATGGGATGGGCAGAGTTACATGACCGTCCTCGCCCTCGATCATGTCCTTGAGGCGGCCGACCAGGCGGCCGCAGGTCATGGCGTAGAGCTTGACGGTCATCGTCAGGCGTCGAGCGCTTTCTTCAGCAGCTCGTTCACGACCTTCGGGTTGGCCTTGCCCCCGGTCGACTTCATGACCTGGCCGACGAACCAGCCGAACAGCGTGGGCTTGGCCTTGTAGGCCGCGAGCTGGCCGGGGTTGGCGTCGATCACCGCTTTGATGGCGGCCTCGATGGCGCCGGTGTCCGTCACCTGCTTCAGGCCGCGTTCCTCGACCAGGACGGCCGGGTCCTTGCCCGTTTCCTCCATGGCGACGAACAGATCCTTGGCGATACGGCCGGAGATGGTGCCGTCGGCCTGCAGGTCGAGCAGCTTGCCGAGTTTGGCGGCGCTGATCGGCGAGGTCTCGAAGGTGGCGCCGAGGCGGTTCAGCATGGCGAAGAAATCGCCGGTCACCAGGTTGGCGGCCTGCTTGGCATCGCGGCCCTTCGCGACAGCCTCGAAGAATTCCGCCGTGGATTTCTCGGCCGTCAGCACGCCCGCATCATAGGGCGAGAGACCGAAATCCTTGATGTAGCGGTTCTTCCGCGCATCGGGCAGCTCCGGCAGGGTGGCGCGGATCTGGTCGACATAGTCCTGCGTGAAGATCAGAGGCAGGAGGTCGGGATCCGGGAAGTAGCGGTAGTCCTGGGCGTCTTCCTTCGAACGTGACGAACGCGTCTCGCCGCGCCCCGGATCGAAGTTCCGGGTTTCCTGCTTGATCGTGCCGCCACCTTCGATCACCTCGACCTGGCGGCGCGCTTCGTACTCGATCGCCTGCTTCACGAAGCGGATCGAGTTCACGTTCTTGATCTCGCAGCGCGTGCCAAGCTCGCCGCCCGGCCGACGCACAGAGACGTTGACGTCGCAGCGCATGGAGCCCTCGTCCATGTTGCCGTCGCAGGTGCCCAGATAGCGCACGATCGAGCGCAGCTTGCTCAGATAGGCCGCCGCTTCGTCGGCGGTGCGCATGTCGGGCTTGCTGACGATCTCCATCAGCGCCACGCCCGACCGGTTCAGGTCGACATAGGTCTGGCTGGGATGCTGATCGTGCATGCTCTTGCCCGCATCCTGCTCGAGATGCAGCCGCTCGATACCGATCTTCTTGGTGACACCGCCGTCGAGATCGATCTCGACCACGCCCTCGCCCACGATCGGATCCTTATACTGCGAGATCTGGTAGCCCTGCGGCAGGTCCTGGTAGAAGTAATTCTTGCGGTCGAAGATGGACCGCAGGTTGATCTTGGCATTGAGGCCGAGGCCGGTCCGGACTGCCTGCTCCACGCAGCGCTCGTTGATCACGGGCAGCATGCCGGGCATGGCGGCGTCGACCAGCGAGACCTGGGTGTTGGGATCGGCACCGAACGTCGTCGGCGCGCCGGAGAAGAGCTTGGCGTCGGAAATCACCTGGGCATGGACTTCCAGCCCCAGGACGATCTCCCACTCGCCAGTTTCACCTTTGATGAGCGACATGAAGGCTAGATAGCCAATACCGCTCCGCTTGGCAAAAAGATCGATCCGCGATGGCGTTTTACGCCACATTTTCGGCACAAGATCGCTCTTCCAGATGCCGAACAGGCTGAAGTAAAAGCTTGGGCAAGGAGCGGCCGCTTTCGGCACGCCCACAACAAGACGTATCCGCAGGGAGGCTTTCAATGACGACGTTCAATCGCCGTACGCTACTCGTCGGCGCCGCCGCCGCCACGTTGGGGGCGCCGACCCTCGTTCGCGCCCAGGCCGCCGCCGACTGGCCCAAGGGGGCCCTCAGGATCATCGTTCCCTTCCCGCCCGGCGGCTCGACCGACCCGGTGGCGCGCATCATCCAGGCCAAGATGATCGAGAATACGGGCTGGAACATCCTGGTCGACAACAAGCCGGGCGGCACCGGCGCGGTCGGATCGGCAATCGCCGCCAAGGCGCCGCCCGACGGCCAGACCTGGATGCTGACCTTCGACAGCCACATCCTCAATCCTGCCTTTGCCTCGGGACTGCCCTACAAGGATTCCGAGCTGTTCAACGTCATGCTTATCGGGCGCACGCCGCAGGCGATCTGCGCGCACCCCGACCGGCCCTACAAGACCTTCGCCGAGGTGATCACCGACGCCAAGGCGCGCCCGGGCAAGGTCAATGTCGGCGTGCTCGGCGCCAGCCAGGCGCTGGTGCTGATGACCCTCATCAAGAAGGAGAACGGCGTCGACCTGAACCTGATCCCGTACAAGGGCGGCGGGCCGCTCAACCAGGACATCCTGGCGGGGGTCACCGATGTCGCCATCGGCAGCCTGACGTCCTTCAGCCCGCACGTTCGTGCCAACAAGGTGCGCGCGCTGGCCGTGACCGGCGAGAAGCGCACGCCGGCCCTGCCCGACACGTCCACCCTCATCGAACAGGGCGTGAAGGCCTTCCCTTCCTACTCCTGGTGGGGCGTCTACGCGCCGACCGGCACCCCGCGCCCGATCGTCGACCGCATGCATGCGGAGATCAAGAAGGCCGTGATGGCGCCCGATGTGACGCAGAAGTTCATCGAGCAGTTCAACATGGAAATCCTGACGACCTCGCCCGAGGAGTTCGCCGCCTACCAGAAGAGCGAACAGGAGCGCTGGTTCAAGGTCATCAAGGACAACGACATCAAGGGCGACTGATCGCCCTCGATGCCGAGTGCGCGTGGGCCGCTCAGCCGGCCCGCGCGCCGCGCACCAGCCGACCCGGCAGCGCCCCGGTCGGCTCGCCATCGCGATACGTGACCTGCCCCGACACGATGGTCGCGCGATAGCCGGTCGCGCGCTGGAGCAGGCGCTTGCCGCCCGCCGGCAGGTCCCACTTCATCACCGGCGCTTCGACCCTGAGCTTGTCGAAGTCGATGACGTTGAGATCGGCCTTCTTGCCAACCGCCACGACGCCACGGTCTTCGAGACCGACGGCCCTGGCATTATCCTGCGTGTGGCGCTTGACCAGCCACGACACGTCGAGACGGCCGCTCTTGCGGTCCCGGCCCCAGTGCGAGAGCAGCGAGGTCGGGAACGAGCCGTCGGAGATCAGGCCGACATGCGCGCCGCCGTCGCCGAGTCCGATCAGCGTGTGCGGGCTCTGCATCATCTCGCTGCAGCAGTCGAGGTTGTAGGCAGCGTAGTTGGCGAAGGGTGCGAAGATGAAGTTCTTGCCCTCGCCTTCGATCAGGTAATCGTACACGACCTCGCGCGGATCGCGGTTCTCGCGGCGCGCGCGCGCGCCTAGCGAGCTTTCCTGCGGCGGCTCGTAGTCTGGCGGATCGCCCAGCGGGAACATGCGATCAAAATCGGTGAAGCGCGCCGCCATGGCCGAGCGCAGCGGCTCCTGGCTCTCCTTCAGGATCTGCGTGCGGAATGTGGGGTCGCGCATGATCGCCAGACGTTCCGCGACCGTCTTGTTCTGGATCGCCTTGTAGGAGGCGCACATCGAGAACGGAATGCGGCTCGCCTGCAGTCCCTGCAGGACACCGATCGGCCTCGGCGCCACCTGCGCCTTGGCGCTATGGCCCTTGGCGACCAGGCCTTCGACCAGCCCGAGCAGTCGGCGCCAGCCGTCGGGCCGCGAGTGGGCCTGCGCCAGCGACACTGAGAACGGCCGGCCGGAGGCGGTAAGCAGCCGGTCGAGCATCTCGAACTCGCTCTCTGCGTTCGGTGTATTGAAGTCCGAGATGAATTCGATGACGCCGCGGCCCGCATCCTTCATGCCGAGCGCGATGCCGAGAAGCTCCTCTTCGGACGCGCGCAGCGACGGCGTCGGATCGCCCTTAACCGTGCGATGATTGAGCGTGCGCGAGGTCGAGAAGCCGATGGCGCCGTCGCGCATGGCCTGAGCCGTCAGCGCGCGCATCTGCGCCACTTCCTCGGACGTCGCTTCCTCGAGACGGGCCGCCCGCTCGCCCATCACGAAGACTCGCAGCGCACCGTGCGGCAGCTGCGCGCCGAGATCCATGTCGCGCGGCTTGGCATCGAGCGCATCGAGATACTGACCGAACGATTCCCAGGACCAGTTCAGGCCTTCATCGAGCGCGGCGCCGGGAATGTCCTCGACGCCTTCCATCAATTCGATCAGGCGCTGACGGTCCTCGACCTTCACCGGGGCGAAACCGACGCCGCAATTGCCCATCACGGCCGTGGTGACGCCGTGCCAGCTCGACGGCTGCAGGTAGGAATCCCAGGTCGCTTGGCCGTCATAGTGGGTATGGATGTCGACGAAGCCGGGCGTGACCAGCATGCCCTTTCCGTCGATCTCCTCCTGGCCCTGCCCGCTCACCTTACCGATGGCGGCGATCCTGCCATCCTTCACCGCCACGTCGGCCTCACGGATCGTCGCACCTGAGCCATCCGCCAGGTTGCCGCTGCGCACTACGAGATCGAAATCCGCCATGTTCGTTTCCTCCGGAATTTCCGGAAGTGTAACGCACTTGGCTGGACTGCGAGAGGAGCGCCCGGGCTCGAACAACGCCGGCGGCTCGCCCTGCGATCCGATAGGCTCACCCAGCAGGCCGTGGGCTGTATCGAGGCGCTACCGGCGCAGATGTCATTCGATCGTGATGTTGCCGTCCCGCACGACCTTGCCCCATTTCCCGATCTCTTCGGTGACAAAGGCCGCGAAGCCCGCGGTGGGAGCCCCACCCGGCGCCGCCCCTTGCTCGAGCCAGATCCTGGTCAGGTCGGCCGCCGTGAATGCCTTTGCGACGGCTGCCTGCATCGCCGAGACAATGGCCGCGTCGGTGCCGGCAGGCGCCCAGAGCCCGTACCAAGACAGCGATTCGAAGCCCGCCAATCCGGCTTCGGCGGCCGTCGGAATGTCGGGAAATGCTGGCGAGCGCTCGGCCGAGAACACCGCCAGCGCCCTCGCCTTGCCGCTGCGGATATAGGGTGCCGCGCTGCCCAGTCCTTCGAAGACCGCCGTCACTTCGCCACTGATCAGTGCCGCCGTGGCGGGGCCCGACCCCTTGTAGGGAACGTGCGTCATGGCGGTGCCCGTCTTCGCGTTGAAAATCTCGCCCGCGAGATGTCGGGTGGTGCCAAGGCCGGCCGATCCGAAATTCGTCTTGCCCGGATTGGCCTTGCAGTAGGCGATGAACTCCTGAATCGTCTTCGCCGGGATGCCGGGATAGATCACCAGCACGTCGGGCACGGACGCAACGCTCGTCACCGGCACGAGGTCTTTCTGCAGGTCATACGGAAGCTGCTTGTAGGCGGTGACGGCAACCGCGTGATGAACCGACCCCAGGAGAAACGTGTAGCCGTCCGGCTTCGCCTTGGCGACGATCGCGGCGCCGACCGTGCCTCCCGCGCCCGCGCGATTGTCGATCACGACCTGCTGGCCCAGTTCCTGCGACAGCTTGGCGGCGAAGGGCCGGGCAAAGGTATCGGTTCCGCCACCGGGTGCGAAGGGAACGACCAGGGTGATGGTCCGGCTGGGCCAGGCCTGAGCCCGCACCGCGCCGGGTAGAAATACGGCCGCGGCGGCGCCCGCCAGTACCGACCGTCGTGCCGGCCCGTTCTTCGTGGTCATCGCAGTCCCTCCCTCGCTGTTCCGTCCGCCTATTGCAAGGTCGTGACGGCTTCGTGACGGAAGCTTGCCATGCGTGTGCCACGCTGTCGCCGCAGGCCCTCGTATCAGCCGGTCTAGTATCCCGCCGGCCGCCCGCCGAAAGCGGCAGCCTTCTCCAACGCGGCCGCGGCCCGCAGCATTGTCTCCTCGTCGAAGGCGCGGCCGATCAGCTGCAGGCCGAGCGGCAGACCGTCCTTGTCCATGCCGGCCGGCACCGAGATGCCGGGCAGCCCCGCCATCGACGCGGGGATCGTGAACATGTCGTTGAGATACATGGTCACCGGGTCGTCCATCTTGTCGCCCGCCGCGAAGGCCGCCGTCGGCGCGGTCGGCGTCAGCAGCACGTCGCATTTCTCGAACGCCTGCTTGAAGTCACGCGCGATCAGCGCCCGGATCTGCTGCGCCTTCTTGTAGTAGGCGTCGTAATAGCCGGCCGAGAGCACGTAGGTCCCGATCAGGATGCGCCGGCGCGTTTCCTTGCCGAAGCCGGCGCCGCGCGTGTTCTCGTACAACTCGGTCAGGTCCTTGCCGGGAACGCGCAGCCCGAAGCGGACACCGTCGTAGCGCGCCAGGTTGGACGAGCATTCGGCCGGCGCCACAATGTAATAGGCTGGCAAGGCGTACTTGGTATGAGGCAGCGAGACCTCGACCGGCTCCGCGCCGGCCGCCTCCAGCATCTCCATGCCCTTCGACCACAGGGCCACGATCTCCTCGGACATCCCGTCGACCCGGTATTCCTTCGGGATTCCGACCATCATGCCCCTGATGTCGGGATTGCGCGCCGCGGCCGCAAAGTCCGGCACCGGCAGAGGCGCCGAAGTCGAGTCCTTCGGGTCGTGACCCGACATGGCCTGCAGCAGCAGCGCCGTATCCTCGACGGTGCGGGCAAACGGACCCGGCTGGTCGAGCGAACTCGAGAAGGCCACGACGCCCCACCGTGAGCAACGGCCGTAGGTCGGCTTCAGGCCGACGATGCCGCAGAAGGCCGCCGGCTGGCGGATCGAGCCGCCGGTATCGGTGCCCGTGCTGCCCGGCACCATGTAGGCAGCGACCGCGGCCGCCGAACCGCCGGACGAACCGCCCGGCACCAGCTTGCGGTTGTCGCCCTTGCGCTTCCACGGATTCTCGACGCCACCGAAATGACTGGTCATGTTCGAGGAGCCCATGGCGAACTCGTCGAGATTGGTCTTGCCGACCATCACCGCGCCCGACTTCCACAGGTTCGCCGTCACCGTGCTCTCGTACTGAGGCACGAATCCCTTGAGAATGTTCGACGCCGCCGTCGTCTGCACGCCCTCGGTGCAGAACAGGTCCTTGATCGCCAGCGGCACGCCCTCGAGCAGGCCCGCCTCACCGTTGGCCCGGCGCGCGTCCGAGGCCTGTGCCATCTCGCGCGCCTTGTCCGGCGTCTCTGTGATGAAGGCGTTGAGCGCACGATGCTCGTCGAGCTTCGCGAGGTGCGCGTCGGCCACCTCGACGGCGCTCGCTTCCTTCTTGGTCAGCGCCGACGTGAGCTGAGCGATGGTGAGATCGGTAAGAGCCGTCATCGCCTACTCCACCACCTTCGGAACGGTGAAGAAGCCGCCAGCGTTCCTGTCGGACGGGTCAATGTAGACCGCGCCGCCCGGCGCGTTGGCCAGCACCTTCTCCGCGATGCCGCCGTCCGTGACCTTGTCCGCGCGCATGGGCAGCGTGACGTCGGAGACAGACGACATGGGCTCGACATTGTTGGTGTCGACTTCGTTCAACTGCTCGATCCAGGCAAAAATGCCCGAAAGCTCGCCGGCCAGCGGCGTCAGCTCCTCTTCAGGAACCTTCAAACGGGCCAGTCGCGCGATCCGCGC
>CAIYWM010000121.1 GCA_903929895.1 uncultured Alphaproteobacteria bacterium | reverse complement strand
TCATCCAGCGCAAGGGCAACGAGGGCTTCGGTGAGGGCAATTTCCGCGCGTTGTTCGAATCGATCGAACTCGACCAGATCCGCCGCGGTGTGTTGAAGGCCTAGATAAACGAAACGAACGAAATAAACGAAACAAATGAATTGAAAAGGACGACGGAGGGAATCATGGCCAAGAACTGGATTCCGTTGCGCCAGGTCGAGGGCACCGCCTCGCGCCAGGCCCATGTGCGCTTGCCCGAGGGCACCTACGAGCGCGAGATCAGCAAGGAGGGCTTCTTCGGCCCCTCGGCGCAGTTCCATCACAGGCACAAGCCGACCGACTGGGTCGAGTTCGACGGCCCGATCCGGCCGCGCGCGCTCGATCTCAACAAGCTGGCGACGGCCCGGACCAATCCCTGGGAAGCCGAGCTCGTCATGGACAACAGCCACATGCAGATGCGCTACTGGCGGCTGGAGGAGCCGATGCGGGAGCTGGCCCGCAACAGCGACGGCGATCAGCTTCTGTTCATCCACGAAGGCAACGGCGCGCTGTTCTGCGACTACGGGCATCTCGACTATGTCGAGGGCGACTATCTCGTCATCCCGCGCGGGACGATGTGGCGCCTGGAGCCCGTGAAGCCCACCGTGTCGCTGATGGTCGAGGCGACCAACGATCATTTCACCCTGCCCGAGAAGGGGCTGGTCGGCCGGCACGCGATCTTCGATCCGGCGATGCTCGACACGCCGCGCATCGACGAGGCTTTCCGCGCGCAGCAGGACGAGCGTACCTGGAAGGTCTCGGTGAAGCGGCGCAACACGCTGTCGACCGTGACGTACCCCTTCAATCCGCTCGATGCGGTGGGCTGGCACGGCGATCTCAGCGTCGTCCGCATCAACTGGCGCGACCTGCGGCCACTGATGAGCCATCGCGCACATCTGCCGCCCTCGGCGCATACGACATGGGCCACCGGCCGGTTCGTCGTCTGCACCTTCGTGCCGAGGCCGTTCGAGAGCGACCCGGAGGCGCTGCGCCTGCCGTTCTTCCACAACAACGACGATTTCGAGGAAGTGATCTTCTATCACAAGGGCAGCTTCTTCAGCCGCGACAACATCCACCCCGGCATGATGACGGTGCATCCCACCGGTTTCACCCACGGGCCCCACCCCAAGGCCTTCGATGCCGCAACCAAGGGCGGCAAAACCGAAACCGACGAGGTCGCGGTGATGATCGATACGCGAGATGCGCTCGACGTCGCGGCGATGCCGGCCGGTGTCGAGTTCGAGGGGTATGTGAAGTCCTGGCGGCCGCCGGACATGAAACAGGCTGCGGAATAGGGAAGACGCCATAATGAAACTGGGATCGCTCAAGGAAGGCGGCCGCGACGGCACGCTGATCGTGGTGAACCGCGACCTGACGCGCGGCGTCCGGGCCACCACCGTGGCGCCGACGATGCAGAAGGCGTTCGACGACTGGGCGACGATTGCGCCCAGGCTGCGGGCGCTGGCCGAGCAACTCGAGGACGACAAGGCCGTGGGCTCGTTCGAGCTCGACACGACGGCGCTGGCGGCTCCGCTGCCGCGCGCCTACCAGTGGGCCGACGGCTCGGCCTACGTCGTGCATGTCGAACTGGTACGCAAGGCGCGCGGCGTCGAGATGCCGCCGTCCTTCTGGACCGACCCACTGATGTACCAGGGCGGCTCGGACTCCTTCATCGGACCCAACGACGAGATCGAGATGGCCGACGAGGCCTGGGGCATCGATTTCGAGGGCGAGATCGGCGTGATGGTCGACGACGTGCCGATGGGCATCTCGCCGGAGGCGGCGCGCAAGCACATCAAGCTGGTCACGATCCTGAACGACGTGTCGCTGCGCAACGTCATCGTCGGCGAACTTGCCAAGGGGTTCGGCTTCTTCCATGGCAAGCCCGCGACGGCCTTCGCGCCCGTCGCCGTGACGCCTGACGAACTGGGCGACGACTGGAACGGGGCACGGCTCGACCGGCCGCTGATCTCGACGCTCAATGGAAAGGAATTCGGGCATCCGAACGCCGCGACGGACCTTACTTTCGATTTCGGCCAGCTGATTGCGCACGCCGCGCGCACCCGGCACCTCGAGGCGGGGACTGTCGTCGGCTCCGGGACGGTCGCGAACCGGGATGCGGCCGTCGGCTGCTCCTGCATCGCCGAGCGGCGCGTGCGCGAGACGATCGAGGGCGGCAAGCCCGTGACGCCGTTCATGAGCTTCGGCGATCACATCCGCATCGAGATGTTCGACCGCGCCGGCAAATCGATTTTCGGGTCGATCGACCAGAAGGTCGTGCGCTACACGCCGCCTGCCTGAGCCGTGCTAGAGTGGCCGCGGAGGCGGTCATGAAGCTCATCGGCTATTTTCGGTCCTCGGCGGCGTACCGCGTGCGCATTGCCCTGAACTTCAAGGGCATTGCGGTCGAGCATGCGTCGCGGCACCTGCGGAGGGGCGAGCAGTTCTCGTCGGACTATGCCACGCTCAATCCGCAGAAGCTGGTGCCATCGCTGGTGCTCGACGACGGGGCGGTGCTGACCCAGTCGCTGGCGATCATCGAGTATCTTGAGGAAACCCATCCCGAACCGCCGCTGCTTCCCCGCGACGCGGTCGGCCGTGCTCATGTACGGGCGCTGTCGCTGATCGTGAGTGCGGACATTCATCCGATCCAGAACCTTCGCGTCATGGCCTACCTCCGTCACAAATTCGATCAGACGGAGGAGAGCGTCTTCGCCTGGTCGCGTCACTGGATCGAAGCCGGCTTCGACTCCTACGAGGCAATGCTGACCCAGGACGCCGGAAGCGGGACGTTCAGTCACGGCGACCAGCCCACCATGGCGGACATGTGCCTGGTACCTCAGGTCTTCAATGCCATGCGCTTCAAGGTCGACATGAAGCGCTATCCGGCCATCCAGCGCATCTACGATGCCTGCATGAGGCATCCTGCCTTCGATGCAGCGCAGCCTTCGAAGCAGCCGGACGCAGAACCATGAGGAAGTCCGTCGTCGTTCTCGGCGCCGTCATTGCCCTGATCGGGCTCGGCGCCGCAGCAATCCCGTTTGCCGAAAGCTTCGCCGCTTCCCGCCTGAAGGCCGGTCTCGCCCAGAATGGCGTGCAGGTGGAGACGGTTAAGGTGGGGCTGCTCGATCGCAGTGTCGCGCTGAGCAATGTCGCCGGCGGACCGAATGGCGAACTGAAGGTCGACGAGTGGCAGGCTTCCGGGCTGGCATGGCCGCTGGACGAGTTGCTGAAGGGGCGCCTGCCGTTCCGCGGCCTGAACTGGGGCGATCCCCTTCATGTGGCGCATCTCCATATCCGCAATTTTCGATTGGCCCAGCCCGACGCCGGCAATTCCTGGACGATCGGCGAGTTGACCGGCACCAGTATCGATCTCCCGCGCTACGATGCGACCTATGAAGGACCGTTCCGCAATGAAGTAATGATGGCCCGCCTGCTGGGGGCGCTGTCGGTGGACCGCCTGGAGCAGAGCGGCGTCTCCTATACGTCCTTGGAATTGATGACCCAGAGCGTGGCCCGGCTCACCGTGACGGGTTACGTGCGGGGACTGATCGACGCGCTCGAAATGAAGGATTGGCAGGTCAAGCCGGCAGGCGCGCGGTTGGCGGGAGTCACCGTCGCAGAGACCACCGCACGCGGCGTCGATCTCCGCCGGCCCATTTCCTTGGCCTCGTCGCTCGACTGGGAGCCGGGGATGCCTTTCGGCCGGTTTCCCATGGCCGAGGGGCGCATGTCCGGATTCGGCGGTGATCTCATGACCCGTTACGGCCTGTCGCTGGGCAACGTCTCGACCGAGACGAAGCGTGAAAGCGGCGGCATCGGCCGCTCGCGCCTTCGTGTCGAGGATTTCGTGCTGGCACCCTCGCTGCGCAGCGTCAAGGCGCTCGGCATGCGCATGCTCCTCCAGTCGATGAACCTGAAGGAGGTGCGGCTGGGCTTCGACTGCAGCGCCGTCGAGGATCGCGCCCGCCACGTCCTGAAGGTCGAGGACTGCAAGCTGAACGGCCCCGACCTGGTCGACATCACTTTGGCCGCACAGGTCATCGACATCGATGACG